>CAZFXB010000032.1:0-7249 GCA_964522835.1 uncultured Oscillospiraceae bacterium | reverse complement strand
CCCCGTCTCCTACTCCTAGCCCCACGCCCACGCCTACACCCACTCCTACCCCTACACCAACACCGGTTCCGTCCCAAGCCCCTGTGCCCAGTCCCAGCTCCACCGCTAAGGCAGTTTCCCCCGAAACCTTGATCCGAAGTGCCGCCGATACACTGGGTGTCTCAGCCCAGGTGTTGCTGTTTTCGGTCATTGGAATCGCTCTGTTTCTGCTGATTGTTGTAATTATAGTTTTCATTCGTATTTTAAAAACACCCCCAAAAATGAAATGAGGTGGATTCCGTGGAATACCATGATTTTGAAGCCCTGAAAAATGACTGTCTCCAATGTACCCGGTGCGGCCTGTGTGCGACGCGGCATCATGTGGTGTTCGGTGTGGGCCCCCAGGATGCCGAGATCATGTTCATTGGAGAAGGCCCTGGTGAACAGGAGGATCTACAGGGCGAGCCCTTTGTGGGCAGAGCCGGGCAGCTTTTGGACGAAATGCTGTCCATAATTGGTCTGAGCCGCCGGAATTGCTACATCGGCAATATTGTGAAATGTCGCCCCCCAGGGAACCGTGATCCGCTGAATTCCGAGCAGGAAAGCTGCAAGGATTGGCTGGAGGCCCAGATTCAACTGATTTCGCCCAAACTGATTGTTTGCTTAGGCCGTGTTGCGGCCCTGCAATATATTGATCCCAATTTCCGCATTACCAAGGAACACGGACAGTGGAGCAAGATTGACGGCATCTGGCGTATGGCCATGTATCATCCCTCTGCCCTGCTCCGGGATGTGACCAAGCGTCCGGAAACCTTCCGGGATCTAAAAAGTCTGCAGGCCATGGCAAAAGAGCACTGTACCCACCTTTGCTTTGAGGATTAAGTAAAAAAAGAGGCCGCCCGCAGGTCAATATCACGAACTAAGTGACATTGCTCCCGTGGGCAGCCTCTTTTTTATTCAAGTAATGTATATCCAAAAAAGTCCAGATCCTGCTGGGTCATAAGGAATGTGTCCGGCTGTTTATCCATAACGCCACGGGCCACATCCACATAATAGTCTTCATCCTCCAGCGTCACAAGACACAGGTAGCGAACCTCGTTTCTCAGGTTGCTGCGTATGAGTACGCAGGGAATCTCTTTATTCCGCAGCAGCAGCCCGTAGGTCTGTGCATATCCGTAGCTGGTTGCCGCATTTTCAATCAGCGCACCATAAACGCTGTCCGGTGCCGGGGTGGTTTCATCCTGAGCATTCAGCAGAATTCCATCCCGAATGACACGATTATAGAATCTGCGTGCACTCACCATGGTGTCGTTGGCGCTGCCGTAGAGCTTGGTGATGTAATCCAAAGATTCTGCCATCTCCATCTGCATATCCTTCAAGGTCTGCTGCTCTGTCTCGTAGAAGAAGGAGAACTCCAGGATCCGATGGCTGCCATTCTCCGGGTAGGAGCTAACCGTCAGCTTGGGGCGCTCCAGGGAGAACTCAGGGTGCTCCTCGAAAACCTGCTGCATCAGATCCACATAATCCATATCCTGATAATCGCTGACCCGAACCAGAAGTTCCGGCGAGTAATCCGCCATGGCGTCCCGCATTCGGTCCTTCAATTCCTCCAGCGTGGAGGCATACACCACGGATGCAATTTCTGCCTCTGTGCGGCGATAAGTTATATGGACATGAATCTCATAATAACTGACAATTTTAGAGCAATCATAGGTCATATAGTCCACTGCGTATGCTCCAAGGGGATCCACACGCCAAATTTCATATACCGCATTGTCCAGATCCTCTGTGAGCTCACCACCGTAGCCATCTGCACGAATCACGCCATCGGTAACACACTTCTCTACCATGTCTACCATGGCGTTTTTCAGTCCCAGATAGCTGCTGACCGTAACTGCGCTGGAATCTATGGCCACCTCGTAGCCCTCGTCGTGGGGCTCCACCCGTATGTAGCTGTCCGTCCGGAAGCCACTGCATCCGCACAGCATCATAAGCATAAGAAGAACTGTAAAAACCTTTTTCAAAGGAGACACCATCCTTTAAAGATTGTGCTTAGAGTACCGTTCAAAGCCTTCTCCCAAAACCTGATGGGCATCCTGCAAAATCAGGAAGGCGACAGGATCGATCCCCATAACCAGCTCCTTAAGCTCCGCTGCCTGGCGACGCTTAATGGCACAGTAGATTACGTCCTTCTTCTGACCCGTATAGGCGCCCTCTCCTTTCAGGAAGGTACAGCCCCGATCCAGCTTATCGGAGATCGCATCCCGGATGGCCTCAGAGTGATCCGTAATTACAATGGCCACATGGGAATAGTCAAAGGAATATACCACCCCGTCCAGCGCAACCGAGCTTACATACAGGGCGATGGCGCAGTACAGGCCCTTGTTAATGTCCCGAAAGGCCAGAGCGGTAATCACAGCAATGGCCAGATCCACCACCAGCATCAGCTTTCCCAGGGAAAGATTTCGGAAATAATATTTGAGCAGACGGCCAATGATATCCACGCCACCGGTGGAGGCACCCTGCATAAATACAATGCCGCAGCCACAGCCCACCATAAGTCCGCCAAAAATGGCACCGACCAGAGGCTCAGCCTCCACCGGAGGCAGCAGTGTAAACAAATCAATCAGTACCGAGGAAATGGCCATACCTGCCAGGGAGCCCCAAAAGAACTTTCTGCCGACAAAGCGATGGCCTGCAATAAACAGGGGCACATTGATGACAAGGGAGATCACGCCCACCGAGAGAAAGGGTAAGAAATAATTGATTACCACAGCCAGACCGGTGATACCGCCGGCACCGATTTGATGGGGTGCCAAAAACATCGCAAATCCCAGGGCAAAGATTCCGCTGCCCACAGTGATCCAGAATAAGCTTTTCAGACCGTCAAGTAACTTTTTCTTCATACCAAAAGACCTCTTTTATAGTTCGAGAGAGAGCTGCTGATCCTCGCTGTCCTCTTCTTTCAGGATGGCACCGGCTCCCGGCAGGCTCTTGCTGCGGTAACGGCTCACGTTTTTAATACTGACCTCCGAAAGAAGTCTGATATGATCCAGCAGAGCCTTTTTCTTTAAGCTGACTCCGGAAACACCAATGGTGGTTCTGGTTGCTTTCACAGAAAGCAGCGCCGTATTCGTAATCAGAGCTCGACCGTCTGTGGTGTAGAACACCACATCGGTGTCCTCCCGCAGACATACAATGCCTTTCAGCGGGCTTTTGTCGCTGTATGCGCCGGTGAGACGGCGGCGATTGGACTTGGTATCATAGGTTGCAAGATCTACCTTGGCAATCTTGCCATTTTCAAAGGCAAACAGCATAAATCCGCTGTAGTCCCCCGGCAGACACACCTGTACCACCATTTCTCCCTCATCGAAGCCCAGTTTGTTGGGCAGATAATCTCCCAACAGGCTGGCCTTAGAGTCATCAAACTCTGCAAGGGTGGCTTTATAAACCTGGAATTTATCTGTGAAGACCAGAATTTCCGCACGGTTATTGGTTTCCGTGGTAAAGGAGAGGGAATCTCCCTCCTTGAACTTCTGCTCACCGCTCATACGAAGACTCTGGGGGGTGATTTTCTTGAGATAGCCACCCTTGGACACGAAGAGATGCACCGGATAATCTGCCACTGCCTCCTCTTCCTCCACATACTCGTCGGCGTGGTCATAAATAATGGCGGTTTTCCGATCCTTTCCGTATTTTTTCACCACATTCTCCAGCTCTTTTACAATAATGCTCTTGATGCGGCGGGGCGAATTTACGGTATCCTCCAGGTCAGCAATCTCCTTCTGAAGGGAATCTGTCTCCTGGGTGCGCTTTAAAATGTACTCCCGGTTGATGTTGCGAAGCTTGATCTCCGCAATATAATTTGCTTGTATCTCGTCAATGCCAAAGCCAATCATCAGATTGGGGATTACATCTTCCTCCAGCTCTGTTTCACGAATGATTCGAATGGCCTTATCAATATCCAGCAGGATCTTCTGGAGCCCCAGCAGCAGGTGGAGCTTTTCCTTCTTTTTATTCAGGGAGAAATACACCCGGCGGCGGACACACTCTGTTCGCCATGCGGTCCACTCCTCCAGGATCTCCCCCACACCCAACACCTTGGGGAAGCCTGCAATCAGAATATTAAAGTTGCAGGAGAAGCTATCCTGTAGGGTGGTCATCTTCATCAGCTTGGCCATCAGCTTATCCGGATCCACGCCCCGCTTCAAGTCAATGGTCAGCTTCAGACCGGAAAGATCCGTCTCATCCCGCATGTCGCTGATTTCCTTGATTTTTCCCTGCTTAATCAGGTCAGCCACTTTGTCAATAATCGCCTCTGAGGTGGTGGTGTAGGGAATTTCATAAATCTCTATCAAATTTCCTTCCTTCACATACCGCCACTTACCACGTACTTTAAAGCTGCCACGGCCTGTATTGTAGATGGTGTCGATCTCATTTTCATTGTAAAGCAGCTCGCCGCCGGTGGGAAAGTCGGGAGCCAGCAGGTATTCCTTCAAATCACAGTCCGGATTTTTTATCCGGGCGATGGCTGCATTACAGACCTCCCGCAGGTTAAAGCCGCAGATATTGCTGGCCATACCTACGGCAATACCGTTGTTGGCAGAAACCAGCACATTGGGAAATGTGGTCGGCAGCATAGATGGCTCCTTCATGGTACTGTCGTAGTTGTCCACGAAGTCCACGGTATCGCTGTCGATGTCCCGGAACAATTCCTGACAGAAGCTGTCCAGTTTTGCCTCTGTATAACGGGAGGCGGCGTAGGCCATATCCCGGGAATATGCCTTACCAAAGTTGCCCTTGGAGTCCACGAAGGGATGAAGCAACGCTTCATAGCCCCGGCTCAGTCGCACCATGGTCTCGTAGATGGCGGAATCACCGTGAGGATTCAGCCGCATGGTCTGACCCACGATGTTGGCAGACTTGGTTCTGCCTCCGGAGAGCAGTCCCATTTTATACATGGTGTACAGCAGCTTCCGGTGGGAGGGCTTGAAGCCATCGATCTCCGGAATGGCACGAGACATGATGACGCTCATAGCATAGGGCATGAAATTGATTTCCAGGGTTTCTGTAATAGGCTGCTCGATGACCTCAGCGTGGAGCCCCATTACATTGGGGTTATCTGTATGCTTATTTTCCTGGGCATTTTTCTTTTTTGCCATGGATAAACCGTCCTTCTTTACGAAATATCAGCAAGTTCAATAAATTTATAGCCGTTGTCGGAGATATGCTGTTTTCTGCCTGAGAGATTGTCACCCTCCAGCAGGTCGAACATATTGGCGGTGGCCTCGGCATCCTCCGGCATCACCTTAATCAGCCGCCGGGTAGCAGGATTCATGGTGGTCATCCACATCATCTCCGGGTCGTTCTCACCAAGGCCCTTGGAGCGCTGGATGGAGACCTTCTTCCCCTCCCCAATCTTGGCTACAATTTCGTCCTTTTCCTTATTGGAGTAGGCAAACCAGGTCTTATCCTTATAATTGATCTCGAACAGGGGGGATTCGGCAATATACACGTATCCCTTTTCGATTAAAGTGGGTACCAAACGGTAGATCATGGTCAAAATCAGGGTACGAATCTGGAATCCGTCCACATCTGCGTCGGTACAGATAATAACCTTGCTCCAGCGAAGGGCATCCAAATCAAACGTAGAAAGATCCTTGGCTTTTTTGCCTCCGGTGATCTCCACACCGCAGCCCAGAACCTTAATCAGGTCAGTGATGATCTCACTCTTAAAGATTCGGGCGTAATCTACCTTTAAACAGTTGAGGATCTTACCACGGACAGGCATAATGCCCTGGAACTCGGCATCCCGGCTCAGCTTAACGCTGCCCAGTGCGGAGTCGCCCTCCACGATGTAGATTTCCCGCTTGGAAACATCCTTACTGCGGCAGTCTACAAACTTCTGAACCCGGTTGGAGATATCCATTTTGGCTGTCAGATTCTTTTTAATGTTCTGTTTTGTCTGATCTGCCTTCTCCCGGGCCCGCTTATTGATGAGCACCTGATCGGCAATCCGGTCTGCCTCGGACTTATTTTCAATAAAGTAAACTTGAAGCCGGGATTTGAAGAACTCCGTCATGGCCTCCTGAATAAACTTATTGGTGATAGCCTTTTTTGTCTGGTTTTCGTAGCTGGTCTGGGTGGAGAAGCAGTTGGTCACCAGCACCAGACAGTCCGCTACATCCTGGAAGGTAATCTTGGACTCATTCTTATTATATTTTCCAACCTGCTTAATGTAGGCATCAATGGCAGAAACAAAGGCCGATTTTGCCGCCTTCTCCGGCGCACCGCCGTGTTCCAGCCAGGAGGAATTGTGGTAATACTCCAGACGATTTACCGTATTGGAAAACGCAATGGAAGCCGTAATCTTTACCTTGTATTCCGGCTGGTCGGCCCGATCACGGCCTTTTCGCTCAGCCTCCCAATATTGGGGCATGGTAAGAGCACTTTCCTCGGTCAGCTCCCGGATATAGTCCTGAATGCCATTCTCATAGAGGAACTCTTGCTCCTCAAAGCCCCCGTCCTCCCGCTCATTGCGAAGCCGGAAGGTAACACCTGCGTTGACCACAGCCTGACGCTTCAGCACATCGGTATAATATTCAAGGGGCACATTGATATCCGTAAAAACATCCAAATCAGGCAGCCAACGGAATAAGGAGCCGGTCTGCTTCCGGTCTGCTTTTTCGGTCTTTAGGCCGCCAATGTTCTCGCCTTTTTCAAAATGGAGAGAATACTTCTTCCCATCCCGGCGAATCACTGCATCGAAGTACCGGGAAGCGTACTGGGTGGCACAGGCACCCAGGCCGTTAAGGCCCAGGGAATACTCATAGTTGTCGCCCCCGTTGTTCTGATATTTGCCGCCGGCATAGAGCTCGCAAAATACCAGTTCCCAGTTGTACCGCTGTTCTTTTTCGTTGTAGTCCACTGGACAGCCTCGGCCGAAATCCTCCACCTCAATGGAATGATCCAGGTATCGTGTCACAAGGATCAGATTGCCGTGGCCTTCTCTGGCCTCGTCAATGGCGTTGGACAGGATCTCAAAGACGGCATGTTCGCAGCCCTCCAGACCATCAGAGCCAAACATAACGCCGGGCCGAAGCCGGACTCGATCTGCGCCCTTCAGAGAGGTAATACTTTGGTTTCCGTAGGATTCTTTTTTCTTCATTCTGTTCCCTCGTATCCTAAATTGCTTTATGGGCATAAAAATCCATATTACGCTTCATTATAACCTATGAAAATCAAGAAGTCAAATGGACACATTAGCAAG
>CAZFXB010000031.1:8591-15036 GCA_964522835.1 uncultured Oscillospiraceae bacterium | reverse complement strand
GAAACACGCTACCGCACAATCCCTCCGAGCCGCCTATGGGCGGCCCACCTCCCTTTACACAAGGGAGGCTCCGGGTGCTGCCGCACCAGTGCAGAGCAGGCCAGGTTTTACATTTCGAAGCTGCCTGCCAGCGGTGGGCTGAGGGTGACCGAAGGGAATGCCAGTGGTGCAGCCCGCCCTACAATCATGCAAGCAGTCTGCTAAAACACTGTAGGGCCGGTTGCGCCACAGGCGTTCCCTCTTACCCCTACGCAAAGGTCACATGGGTTCCCGTTTTGCCTTCCAGGGCAGGGAGGGCCTTGTCCAGTGCGGTAATAATGGCCTTTTTCCCTGGGTTTGCCCGAACAAACCGCATGGCAGCCTCCACCTTGGGCAGCATACTGCCCGGGGCAAACTGGCCCTGGGCTACATATTGGGCGGCCTCCCGGAGGGACATGTGGGACAGATTTTCCTGATCCGGTTTGCCCCAGTTAATGGCCACCTGCTCCACCTCCGTCAGAATCATCAGAACATCGGCCTCCACCTGCTCTGCCAAAAGCTCGGCGGCAAAGTCCTTGTCGATCACTGCCGCCACCCCGGTCAGGGTGCCGTCCGGATTTTCCACCACAGGTACCCCACCGCCGCCGCAGCAGACCACGATGGTGTCCTTCCAGAGCTTTTTCACTTCGCCAATTTCCACAATTTTTCGGGGCAGCGGAGATGCCACCACCCGTCGGTAGCCCCGGCCTGCATCCTCCACCATGGTGTAGCCCTTCTCCTGTCGTAGCTTTTCGGCCTCCTCCTTTTGATAGAAGGGGCCAATGGGCTTGGTGGGTGCCTGAAAGGCGGGATCCGATTTTTCCACCACCATCTGAGTCAGCAGAGTCACCACGGGGATGTTTTTGTTCCGCTTTGCCAGGGCGTAACGAAGGGCCTGCTGAATGTGATAGCCGATGTAGCCCTGGCTCATGGCACCGCACACATCAAAGGGCATTGGGGGCACAACCTCTTTTGCGGTCTCACTTTGCAGGAGAATCCGGCCCACCTGGGGGCCATTTCCGTGAACCACGGCCAGCTCATAGCCCATGGCACTGAGCTCCGCCACATATTCGGCGGTTCCTCGTACCACCTCCAGCTGATTTTCTGCGGTGGGTGCCGCTTTTCCGGATTGGAGGGCGTTTCCTCCAAGTGCAATGACGATTTTTGACATGGTGTTTCCTCCAAAATACGTTTTTTCTAGTATTCGCCCATGGAGAAAAAATATGCAAAAAGCCGGAAGGGAAATCCCCTTCCGGCAAAAATTGATATATACATTTATTTTTTAGAGAATCATCCACTGTAGGCGGCATTAGAGGCCCAGTGCACGGCAATCAACTGTGTATGTATTGCCACAAACAGTAAATGTAGCAATTAAGGGTTCGGATGCTCCTTGAAGTGTCTCTGCCACGGTATAGATAATGTAAAGGTTTCCAGTAGCAAGTGGGACTATTTCATCCACAAGAACTCGGGCTTCGCCTTCATAAGTATACTTGTTATTATAAGTAAGGGAGATATCAGTAATTATGCTGGGCTTGAATTCTTCAACTGACTCTGTTAAAAGATTTGTGTAGGCCAGTTTGAAAACTAAAAGGTATCCTTGATCTCCGTAACTATATGTTGTAGACCCGTTCTTTTCACTGAGTTCAGAGGTGAAAAATGCATTGCTAAGGGTGAATTCGTAATCATCACCACTTTTGGTATCTCCTAAGAATAATGCTCCGGAGGAATTTTCTATGTTTTCATCAGAATTAGATTGCTCAGCACCGTTGTTTGTTTCGGCGAATTCATCGGTTTTGTCCTCATCGGTACTCCAATCGGAACCATCACCCCAACTGACAACGTAGGCATACTGCGTTCCATCAATCGTAAAAGTAGCGTAAATTGATTTTTGGTTGTCAGATTCCATGGTTTCTGGGATCGCAAACATTAAATAAGCATTTCCGGTACCGAGGGGAACAATATCGTCGGTGAGGACAATGAGATCTCCTTCGTATGAATACTTATTCCCATAAGTAAGAGAAATATCGCTTCCACGGGAGGAGTGATAACGTTCAAGTACTTCTGTGGAGAGATTTGTGAAATTAAGTTTAATAATGAGATAATGTCCGTCGTTACCATAGGAATGTGTAATATTTCCATTCTTCTCTGAGAGCTTGGTTGCAAAATAGGTGTCTGCGATATAAAAAGAATGTTCTTCGGTAGAAACAGTTTCTCCATTTTTGATGGTTATTGCAAGAGGCTCTCCTTCGGTTTCACCGCATTCAGCACAGGTTTTGGGAAAGAAACAAGTTGCGGGAGTAAAGTTGTGCCCTGTAGCTGAAATAACCTGCGTTTCAGTCTCACCACAATCAGAACATATTCTGATTTCCTCGCCATCCTCGATACAAGTAGGTGCAGTTTCAACTTCCCATTCACCAAATGTGTGCTCGTGAACCTCGGGAGTTTCTTCAATTGTATCTTCGGCGGGATCCTCAGTTTTTGTTTCAGACACATCATTGTTAGATTCTGTGGAGACAGCTTCCGGGGTAGAGACATTGTTGGAAGATTCTCCGCAGGCACTAACAGACAACATCAGTGCCAGTGCCAGAATTAGAGTAAGCCATTTTTTCATTGTTACATCCTCCTAATATAAAAAAGTCGGCCAATCAAGGCAAATAAAAATAACCGTGTTTACCTGCTACTAGTATGACAAAACGGGATATAAAGTATTGTAGCATCATTGAAATAGAATTACAATAAGCTGGCTGCATAGTCTTTTATCCATATAATGGACTGCTTCTCTTTTTATAAAAGTGGCGAAAACCGTTATAAGCAACGGTTTTCGCCTGGTAGAAGAACTGATATTCCATCAGTTCTGATTCTGTATTATATTATATGCGGATTCATATCAAAAGATAAAAGGGGGCTTGTTCTAAGCCCCCTTTACTCTGTGAAAAATATATAGACTTTCATGTTCAATGAATGTCTCTCTGTAGTTACAGAGTACCATACAAATAGCTAGATGTCAAGCAACTCCCTGATTTTTTTCTGACCATTTTCATCGAAACCAGATTGAGAGATTATGTCTCTTAGTGCATCAAGAGTATCTTGTGCCTTGTTTCTGTCAGATTTTACCTGCGCAACATATTGATTCAGTTTATTATATTTTTCTGTTTCGTCTTTATGATAGTGTATTAAATCCAAAGAAATCAAAATACTCTTGTCTATCTCTCTCATTTGTGCCTTAGAGAGTGTCGTAATAAGTTCACCAAGTCTGGCTTTGCTAACACAGATAATATCCGCAGTATCGGCTTGTCCATCCAAGATCACGTTTCCTTCGGTATCGGTTACCGGTGAAATAGGTACTAAATAAGGCAGCTTATTTTGATTGTGTGTAACTGGGACAACAACTATATTAGATGAGTTCTTGTTTATGCTAAAATTACTCACGACAACAGCAGGTCTTGGCGTAGACTTGCTCATCTCACTACCGATATTGAGTCCGAAATGGCACCAATATACCTGACCCCTTTTCACAAAACGCTTGGCTGCATTGTGGGCAAGCGAGTTTAGATGTGATTTTGTGTGTATCCAGGCGAGGAATTCCTTTGCATTGAAAAGTTCAACACTCATATAAGCACTTCCTTGTTTTGGAATACTTATACTATATCACAGCTATGTGTAAAAGGGAAGATAACGGCGAAAAATAAAAGAATCTGTTTTACTTCTCCAGCTTACAGGTCTCCTTCATAGCCACGGAGCAGGCGATATCGCCCAGCACGTTGCAGCAGGTTGCGCCCATGTCGCAGAGGGTGTTGATGGAGATGTACACACCCATGACACCGGTGGGCAGCCCTGCAATGGTGGCCAATGCGGCGAAGGAGGCGATGGCTCCGCCGGGAACGCCGGGGGTGCCGATGGACAGGAGGGTGTTGGACAGCATGACCACGATCATCATGCCGAAAGAGACCTCTACACCGCAGGCGTTGGCAAAGAATACGATCATAAAGCTCATAAGAATGGACACGGCATCCATATTAACCGTGGCACCCAGAGGCAGTGCAAAGGAGGAAATCTCGTTGGGAACCCCCAGCTCGTCGGCACACTTCTTGGAAATGGGCAGTGTGGCTGAGGAGGAGCAGGTGCCGAAGGCGTTCAGGGCAGCAGGCATAACCTTGGTGAAGAATTCTTTCACGCCCACTTTTCCCAGCACCTTTACAATGCCGCCGTAGACCACCAATACGTAGATGAAGAAGGTGATGTACAGGGCCAGCAGCACCTTGCCCAGGGCCAGGATGGTAGCAAGGCCGTTGGCGTGCATCACAACGGAGATGGAGCAGAACACGCCGATGGGAGTAAAGTACATAACAACGGAGATGATTTTCACGCAGATCTCATTGAGGGCATCGCAGAGCTTTACAAAGGGCTCTGCTTTTTCTTTCAGCGCCAGACAGGTAACACCCACGATGATGGCAAAGACCAAAACCTGGAGCATATCCCCGTTGACGAAGGAAGCCACCGGATTGGCAGGAATCAGATTTTTTACCGTGTCCAGCAGAGAAGTGAACTCGGTAGCCTGAACATCGGCCTCCATCATCTCAATGACCACACCGTGACCCAGACCCAGAGCCTTGGGCAGGAACAGACCCAACAGGGATGCAAACAGGGTGGTGGAAATAAAGTACAAAAGGCTCTGGCCGCCCACCTTGCCGGTGGAAGAAACGCTGCCCATGCCGATGATGCCCACCACCAGAGAGCAGAACACCAGAGGATAGATCATCATTTTCAGGGCGTTCATATACACGCCGGAGATGAGATCCACCACCGGCAGTGCCCCCTCCGGCATGACCAGACCAAAGACTACACCCAGTACCAGGCCGATGAATATGGCCAGGGTCAGCCCTTTGGACGACAGCTTTTTCTTTTCTTTTTTCATAATTATGTTCCTCCTATGTGGCACAAACAAAAAACTCGTCTTCTTTTCAGAAGACGAGTATAATTCCCGTGGTACCACTTCATTTTATCCCCTGACAGGGACCTTTCACTGCTGTAACGGGCAGACCCGTCGGGGCTCAAAACACCTCACCCACGCAGCTCCGGAGCCATCTTCCCCTGCCTTTTACCGATCCCCCTTTCAGCCGCCGGGGAACTCTCTGTGCGATAAGCCGCAGGATACTCTTTCCATCATTGCCGTTTTGAAATATGTAGCTTGCTTATTATACGCCACTGGCGGACAAATGTCAATGATTAAATCACGATTTAGGGAAATTTGTCCGCTGGTGGTGGAATCAGCCTGATGTAATTGCAATTTTGATGACCCCATCCAGTCGATGCTCGAAAATCTCATAGGCCTTTTCGATGTCCTTCAGGGGGAAGCGATGGGTAATCAGGGGGGTGGTGTCGATTTTTCCCTGCTGGATCAGGGTTAGGATTTCTTCGCAGTCACAGCCGTCCACGCCGCCGGTTTTGAAGGTGAGATTTTTTCCGTACATCTCCGGCAGGGGCAGAATCTGTGGCTGGTCATAGAGAGCCACCACGGTGACAATGGCGTTGGGCCGGGCAGATTTCCAGGCAAGCTGAAAAGTATCCTGACCTCCGGCCACCTCCAGCACCACATCTGCGCCGCCGTGGGCGCTGTGCTGCCGGACAAAATTTTCGCAGGTTTCCGGGGTACAAACCAGAACCTGGGGATAGTGCGCCCGGACAAATTGGAGCCGTTCCGGATCCTTTTCACAGAGAATGATGGTTTTGGGGCTTTTCAGCAGGACACACAGCAGGGTGCAGATGCCGGTGGGGCCGCCGCCAATAATGAGCACCGTATCCTGGGGGTCAATCTCGGAAATTCGAGCAGCCCAAAATCCGGTGGCCAAAATGTCCCCCACAAAAAGGGCCTGTTCATCGGTGACCGAATCGGGGATTTTGTTCAGCCCCTGGTCGGCATAGGGCACCCGGACATACTCCGCCTGACCGCCGTCTATGCGACAGCCCAGAGCCCAGCCACCGTTTTCATCGGTGCAGTTGTTCACAAAGCCCTTCCGGCAGAAAAAGCAGCTGCCGCAGAAGGTCTCTACATTTACAGTTACCCGATCACCGGGCTTTACATGGGTGATCTGGGAGCCAACCTGCTCCACCACCCCCACCATCTCGTGGCCCAGGGTGATTCCCGACACCGCCCGGGGCACAGAGCCGTGTTTAATGTGCAGGTCGCTGGTGCAGATAGAGCCCAGGGTCACCCGAACAATGGCATCCCGGGGATGGAGCAGCTCCGGCTTTTGCTTTTCCACCAGGGAAAATTCCCCGTGCTTTATATAAGTCAGGGCTTTCATAGAAATACCTCCCGTTTTTCTTACATCATAGTAGATAAAGGGAATGTTGTCAAATGGAATCCTGGGGGGTAATCCTTATCAGCAGACAGATAAAAATTGCCCCCATCCCTTCCTGCAAAAGT
>CAZFXB010000031.1:0-8491 GCA_964522835.1 uncultured Oscillospiraceae bacterium | reverse complement strand
GGTAATCCTTATCAGCAGACAGATAAAAATTGCCCCCATCCCTTCCTGCAAAAGTGCCGAAAAGGAATGGGGGCAAAATTATGATTCCATTTTCATAGTGTCAATGATCGTCTGAACTTCCTTCAAAAACTCAGGTAAGTCATGGAACAGAACTTCACTGACAACATCCCAGTTGGTATCATCGTAGTTGTGAACAAGTCGATGCCGGAGACCGGCAATCTTGACCCACGGGATTTCAGGAAAAGCGTTTTTCGTGTCCTTGGACAAATTGTATACGTGTTCACCGATGTTATACAGCGGTGTCGTCACAAGCCACTGCATCTTATAGTCACTGGAGATATGTTCCGCTGTTACATTTTCTTCATCCAGAAATGCAATGAGTCGAGTTCCGGTTGTATGGATTTTTTGCAATCGCTGCAAATCTGAGGCTTTCATTGCAGAGCCACTCCCTCACGCATAATGTTTTCGTACAAAGGTGACCCTATGTTTACTTCCTGTAGCTCGTACACATCCACCTGTTTTCCACTTGCTTCAAAAAGTTCTTCCGCAATGGCAAAAATGTCTGTGGAGCTAAATTGGTTTCCACCAATAATGATCACATCGATGTCCGAATCTGGGGTAGCTTCATTTCTGGCATAAGAACCAAACAAAAGTGCATCTGTTGCATTGTATTTTTTAACAAGAGGGCAAATCATGTCCTTTAATTCTTTTCTCGTGTAAATACGATCGCTCATAGGGGTGCACCTCCCTCTATCTGCATTATATCAATTTTATATGAGAAATAAAAGTACCAAAACGAAAAGAATTTGAGTGAAGCGTTTTCATCACCGGTAATTCTGCTTCGTATTGGGGATATTTATCACACAGCTCCTGATTGATTGCTGCTCCACATTAAAAATTGACCGCATCCCTTCCTGCAAAAGTGGCGAAAAGGGATGCGGTCTGCGTTATATCGGCTCTTTATATGGATTGTTCAAAAGCAATGCCTGGACATCCTGCTCACTCCAAAAATCATTTGAGTAAAAGGAAATGTCCATCAGATGTTTTCTAATTAAGCGAAATGGTTTTTCGGTATTATCATATACGTGGCACACATCGCAAAGGGAGACAAATTCGGGGATATTAGCCAATGCCTTTTTGTATCTGCGTCGAACGGTGTCATCATCCACTGGATGACCACCAGATGCCACTCTAGCGTGGACACGCTGCACATTCAAGTCCGGATCACAAGTCATAATAAAATAGCCTCGGATAAAAAATCCTTTTTCTTTTGCTTCACGAAGCATATTTAATTTGCGGTCTGTAGAAAGCACAGTTTCAAAAGAAAACGTTTGTCCAGAGGCGATGAATCTGTATCGCATTTCATCAGCGATGTTTGCTGCTTCAATATTTGTTAGTTCCTGTTCTTTCTGAATGTCGTCTGCGTTTACATAAGGGCCTTTGATCCATTCTTCACCTGTAATTGTGGATTTTCCTGAACCATTTGGCCCCGCAAATACAACGATTTCTGGTTTTTTATCCTTCATCTGCATATACTCGCCTTCCGTCGGGGTATTCCATGTAAGGCTTCTTCCTTGCTGCATCGTAACGTGCAATGGGATTCCCGTTGGATTTATTTTTCAAAATTGCGTTTTCTACGGCGGCAGCAAATGATTTTAGTTCCTTGTTACCAGAAGTATATGCGTGAACATAACGCTGGCCAGTAGGAGATACCTTTGCTTGTTTCATGTATACAATAGCCCCTTTCTTTGGAATATATAAGTATTATACCACGATATCTGCTTTTTTGATTAGTATACACAGATTTATTTGAAAATTTGATCGAACGCTGTACCGTCTGGCGTTTTTGCCCAAATTAATGAGTGAGGTAATACACCCTATTCCTGCAAAAGCAGCGAAAAGGGATGCGGTCTAGTGAAAAGTGAATAGTGAAGAGTTAAAAAGTAAAATCCCGAAACACCTTGGTGTTTCGGGATTTTGGAGCTGCTAGCCAGATTCGAACTGGCGACCTCATCCTTACCAAGGATGCGCTCTACCGACTGAGCTATAGCAGCAGACAGCTTATTTATTATAGCACGAAACTTCTGTTTGTCAACAGAAAAATTGAAAAATAATCAAATTTTTTGAGATGGGGCGGGGCACTTCACATTTCTGAATTTCATGGTATAATACTTTTAGAAAATTCATCAGAAAGAAGCTGATTTTTATGCGTAAAGAGGTTGTCGCCCTTCGGCAGGCCATGAAAAATGCCGGAGTGGATGCCTATGTGATCCCTACCGATGACTTCCACGGTTCTGAATATGTGGGAGATTATTTTTGCTGCCGGCACTATGTGTCCGGCTTCACCGGTTCTGCCGGAACGCTGGTGGTAACAGCGGACTGGGCCGGGCTTTGGACAGACGGACGCTATTTCCTTCAGGGAGCCCAGGAGCTTCAGGGCTCCGGCATTGAGCTGATGAAAATGGGTCAGCCCGGGGTGCCAACCTGGGAGGGCTGGCTGAAGGAGCATCTTTCCTCCGGCATGGTGCTGGGCTTTGATGGCCGGGCCATGACTTGCGGCACCGGACGCAGCCTCCAGAACGCCATGGATGGCATGGGCGTTACCCTGTCCTGCCACTTGGATCTGGTGGGGGAGATTTGGGGAAATCGGCCCCCCATGAGCCAAAAGCCGGTCTGGGAGCTGGAGGAGCAGTACGCAGGCCGGAGCCGCCGGGATAAGCTGGAGGCTCTAAAAAAGGCTGTAAAGGAAACCGGAGCAGATACCTATATTCTTACCTCTCTGGACGATCTGGCATGGCTGCTGAATATCCGGGGCGATGATGTGGAATGCTGCCCGGTGGTGCTGGGGGATCTCATGCTGGATGGAGATGGGCTCCACCTGTACGTGGATGAGAACAAGTTCTCTCCGGAGCTGAAGCAGCGGCTGAAGGAGGACGGAGTGGATTTCCGGCCCTATCTCGACCTCTATGAGGATGTGAAGAAGATTCCTGCCGAGGCAAAGGTGCTGCTGGATCCTGCCAAGGCCAATTACGCCATTTTGAAGGGACTTTCCGCCCAGGTGATTGAGGCCGAAAATCCCACCGTTCATCCCAAAGGGGTAAAGACCGAGGCCGAGCAGCAAAATGAGATCCTGGCCCATGTAAAGGACGGTGTTGCGCTGACCCGGTTTATGAAGTGGCTCAAGGACAACGTGGGAAAAATTGAAATCACCGAGATCTCTGCCGCCGAAAAGCTGGAGGAATTCCGCAGCCAGATGGAGCACTATGTAGGCCCCAGCTTCGACCCCATTATGGGCTACGGAGATCACGGCGCCATCATTCACTATTCTGCCACGGAAGAAAGCGACCGAAAGCTGGAGCCCTGTAGCTTCCTGCTGTCGGATACCGGCGGACATTATCTGGAGGGCTCCACAGATGTGACCCGAACCTTCGTCTGCGGCCCCCTTTCCGAGCAGATGCGGCATCACTATACGGCTGTCCTCCGGGGCCATTTGGCGCTGGGCAGTGCAGTGTTTAAGAGCGGTGTATCCGGTGCATCTTTGGATGTACTGGCCCGGAAGCCCCTGTGGGATGAAATGCTGGACTACAACCATGGCACCGGCCACGGTGTGGGCTATCTGCTGTCTGTCCACGAGGGCCCCCAGAACATCCGCTACTCCGTCAACGGCAGCAGCAGCGTAAAGCTGGAGCCGGGTATGATTACCTCCAATGAGCCCGGGCTCTACCTGGAGGGCCAGTACGGCATTCGGCTGGAGAATCTGGTGCTCTGTGAAAAGAAGGCTGAGAACGAGTACGGCACCTTCCTGGGATTCCGGAATCTGACCATGTGCCCCTTTGAGCTGGAGGCTATCCTGCCGGAGGAGATGACCCGGCAGGAGATTGCGGCCCTGAACGATTATCATAAGACCGTCTACGAGACCCTTGCACCCTGGTTTACAGAGGAGGAGCGGGTGTGGCTGAAAAACGCAACCCGGCCGATTTGATCTAAAATTTCCCTGGCGGAGCCTGTATTTTCAGGATTTCGCCAGGGAATGCGTTTATTTAGCGAAATAAAGCACACAAGCTGTAAAGTATTACTTGACAGACCGGAAAAAAAAGCATAAAATTAAGCTACCTAACAAATTAGGAGAGATCGAAGGGTCTCTCCGGCTTTTTGGTGAAGGAAAAGCTATTATATATGTTTGGAGGAAAAAACAATGAAAAAACTTCTTTGCCTGCTTCTTGCTGTGGCTATGATGCTGGGTATGGTTGCCTGCGGTGGTTCCGACTCCGTAGCCGAGACCTCTTCCGCAGCACCCGAGGCTGCCCCTGCTTCCGAAGCAGCTCCCGCTGAGGAAGGCTCTGCACAGGCAGACGCTTCCGATCTCAAAACCAAGTGGGCATCTCTCTCCGGTACTACCCTGAAGGTTGCCACCTCCGGCCAGCAGGCCGGCTGGAGCCAGGACGACGGCAACGGCGGCGTTGAGGGCATGGACATCGACGTTATGAACTACATCTGCGACTACTACGGCATTCAGATCGAGTGGGTCGTGGCTGACCCCACCGGTCTCTGGGGTATGCTCCAGAGCGGCGAGGTTGACACCATCGCTTGCCTGACCACTACCAATGCTGACCGTCTGGCTGCTTACTGGTTCTCCAACACCTACGCCTGGGAGTCCTATTCCATGGTTTCCCGGACTGAGGACGGCGTGCCCGAGGCTGGCGATCTGAGCTTCTGGGACGGCAAGACCATCTGCACCCCCGCAGGCTCCAACCCTGCCCTCCTGCTGGAGGAGATCATTGCCGAGCAGGCTGAGAAGGGTGTCACCATCACCGGCGTATATCCCGACTCCTCCGCAGTTCTGATTCAGAACGTGGTTTCCAAGGAGACCGATGCTGCACTGATGACCACCTCTACCTGTGCTTACAAGATTCAGGATCTGGGCTACTCCGATACCCTGAACATTCAGGACATTCAGAAGAAGAATATGCCCATCGTCTACGCCTTCAACCGTGTGGATGACAACAAGAACACCATCCTGGCCATCAACGATCTGCTGGATGAGATGCACGCTGACGGCACCCTCACCGAGCTGTCCAACAAGTGGTTCGGTATGGATGTGACCGGTCTGCCCAACGGCTGTGTCAACTACGTTGAGCCCACCGGCGACAACGCCTGGAACAGCAACGAGGGCTAATTTACATTTAACTCCATCAAAGGGGCTGTCTCAATCGCAGCAGGATTTTCAAGCCTGTCATTGCGAACCGGTGACCGATGTCACTGGCGTGGAATGACATTTCAGGGAAATCGTCGCTTCGTGAGACAGTCCCTTTCGGGATATAGGAAAGGGGAATTTTCCCGTGTATAATTTTGAGCCTTCTTATTTTTACGAGGCCTTTGTGCCTATTCTGAAATGTCTTGGTATGACCATGACTGTCACATTCTGCTCCTTTATCGCTGCATTTCTGCTGGCCATTGTGCTGGCGGTGATCGGTATGGTGAAAAACCGGGGCGTTCAGTTTGTGATGAAGGTGTGGCTGAGCCTGTTCCGGGGAACACCGCTGATTGCACAGCTGTTCCTCTTTGTCTATGGCGTATTTCCGCTGATTCCCGGCATTTCTGAGCTGAGTCTTGCGGCGAAGGCCATTATGTGTCTGGCTCTGAGCTACTCGGCCTTTATGGCAGAGACCATCCGGGGTGCCATTGTATCGGTGGATAAGGGTCAGATGGAGGCCTGTATGACCTGTGGCATGACCACCCTCCAGGGTTATATGCACGTGGTGCTGCCCCAGGCCTTCCGGCTGGCGGTGCCCTCTCTTATGAACAACTTTATCGAGTGCTTCAAGGGCTCTGCCATGTGCTCCGTGGTGGGCGTTATGGATATGATGCTTCAGGCCAAAATGCTGGCCAACAAGTCCTATCGGTTTATGGAGGTCTATCTCTGCGTTCTGATTCTTTATTGGGTGCTGAACATGATCTTTGTCTATGTCCAGAAGATCATTGAGAAAAAGGCCAACGCCAAATACTAAGGAGGGACAGCACATGATTAAATATGAAAATGTCCACAAGGTATTCGGTGATGTGGAAGTTTTAAAGGGCATAGATTTTGAAATCAACACCGGTGAGGTGGTCTGTATCCTGGGCCCCTCCGGCTCGGGAAAAACCACCCTGCTTCGGTGTACCAACTATCTGGAGACCCCCACGAAGGGCATTATTACGGTGGGGGATGTGACCATCGATGCAGATCATCACACCAAAAAGGAGATTCAGGCCCTGCGGCAGCACTCCACCATGGTATTCCAGAACTATAACCTGTTCCGGAACAAGACCGCCCTGCAAAATGTGATGGCGGGTCTGACGGTGGTGCAGAAAAAGTCCAAGGCGGAGGCCCAGGAGATTGCAGAGCATTATCTAAATCTGGTGGGTATGTCTGACCGGATGCACCATTTCCCCTCGCAGCTCTCCGGCGGCCAGCAGCAGCGGGTTGGTATTGCCCGGGCACTGGCGCTAAAGCCCCATGCAATCCTGTTTGACGAGCCCACAGCGGCGCTGGATCCGGAGCTGGTGGGTGAGGTGCTGAACACCATGAAGCAGGTGGCAGCCACCGGCATCACCATGGCTGTTGTGACCCATGAGATGGGCTTTGCCCGGGAAGTGGCCGATCGGGTGGTATTTATGGATGGGGGCGTTGTGGTGGAACAGGGCAAGCCCCAGGATGTGCTGGATCACCCCCAGAACCCCAGAACAAGGCAGTTCCTTCGGGCTGTGAACAAGGAAGACTGAAAAAACAGAACAATGAAAAACGTCGGGTGCAGGCAGCCAAAAGGGCTGACCTGCACCCGATTATTTTCTTCTACAGGGACAAAATCCAGCACTTCATTGAAATGTTTTCGAATTTATCCGGCAACATTTCAATGGAATAGAAAACACTGTGGCGCAGGGGGTCAAAGGGAACGGTTGGGGAAGTTATCCGTTCGCTGGCTGATGATATACCGGGGGCGGCCCTTGGTCTCCATATAAATTTTGCCGATATATTCCCCGATGATGCCAAGGGAGATGAGCTGCACACCGCTGACAAAGCAGATGATGCAGGTCATGCTGGCCCAGCCGCTGACGGTTCTGCCCAAAAGGGCACTGACCAGGGCCCAGATGACCCCTGCGAAGCTGAGAAGGGCCACCAGGGCTCCGAACCCGGTGATGAGCCGCAGAGGCTGCACCGACAGGCTGGTAATGCCGCTGACAGCCAGAGAAAGCATCTTTTTCAGGGGATATTTGCTCTCGCCGGCTAATCTTTCGTGGCGCTCATATTCTACCGTGGTGCTCTGGAAGCCCACCAGGGGCACCATGCCCCGAAGGAACAGGTTTACTTCCTTGAATTTCGCAAATTCCCTGAGAACTGTGCTGCTGATAAGCCGATAGTCCGCATGGTTGTATACCACCTCTGCGCCCATAATTTTCATCAGCTTATAAAAGCTCTGGGCGGTAAAACGTTTGAAGAAGGTATCCGTCTCTCGGCTGGAGCGAACCCCGTAGACCACCTGGTTTCCTGCCAGATAAGCATCCACCATTTTGTCCATGGCATCAATATCGTCCTGGCCGTCGCAATCGATGGAGATGGTGATATCACAGTGATCCATGGCCTCCATAAGCCCCGCCAGAACGGCGTTCTGGTGGCCCCGGTTCCGGCTCTGGCAGATGCCCAGAAAGTGCTGGTCCTGGTGGGACAGACTTTCGATGATGGGCCAGGTTTGATCCTTGGAGCCATCATTTACAAACAGAATCCGGCTCTGCTCTGAAATTTTATCCTGTGCGATCAGACTTTGCAGCTTGCTTAAAAACTGGGGGGCGGTGATGGGCAAAACTGCCTCCTCGTTGTAACAGGGGATGATGATATATAAAACAGGATGGTGCATAAAGATACCTCTTTTTTGTCAGGATATGCCTCCAGTATACCACCATTTTGGCGGTATGTAAACGTACAAACCATCAAATCTGCACAGGCCATGAGCTTCCCCTGGGGGAAGCTGGCAGCCGTCAGGCTGACTGATGAGGGTGCAGGAAGCAGTTGCGATATCTACAGATTCCGGCAAATTCGTACTGTATCAGTCCCTCATCCACCACCCTTCGGGGTGGTCCCCCTTCCCCCAGGGGAAGGCTCTGTGCAAGTCACCGTACCTCTTCACTTTTCACTCTTACTTCTTACCTCAAAAAATCCAGCCCTCCCAGTGACCATTCTGGAAGGGCTGGATTTATGGCTATCGGCCTTACGACCGAAGGTATGACTTAGATGTAGAACAGCTTCCGGGCCTCTGCGGTCAGCTCCTCCCGAACATCGGGATGGGCGATGGCAATCAGATTCTTTACCCGGTTCTGGACGGTCTGACCACGCATCTTGGCAACACCGTACTCCGTAACCACAATATCCACATAGGGACGGGGAATGGTAACGGCGGCGCCGGGGGTCAGGATGGGCTTAATTTTGCTCATGCCCTTGTTGGTGGTGGAGTGCATG
>CAZFXB010000030.1:0-15368 GCA_964522835.1 uncultured Oscillospiraceae bacterium | reverse complement strand
GAGAATGTTCTCCTCTGCTTCAAATTCGAGATGCATATCCCAAAATGATTATTGCAAGAACCAAGCATCCCAAATACAGCTATGAAGGAATTGAGATTCACGATATAGCTGATTGGCTATTGCAGGAATAATAAAAGAAATAAATCGGCAATTACAGGTGCCTTAGATGTCACTTCTCGATGTCCATTCGGGTCTACTCCTAAGGGTTAGTTGTCAGTTCGATTCTGGCAGGGGGTGCCAAAGCCGAAAGCCTTTGTTTTGTGGCTTTCGGCTTTTTGCAAATTTACGGATTAGATAGAACTGACCATCCAGTTTAATCAGTGCTTCATTTTACGCTGAACTCATGAAGTATGTGAAAAGGAATGAAGGAGAGGGAATGCATTGAGCCGGTGGTTAACTTATTCTAACTGCACTTGAAGGAGGTGTATTTCCCTGTGCCCCACCAGGCGGGCATCAGCTCCTTTAAGGTGACGGTGGTTCTCGATTCGTAGTCCACCATGATCTCCATGTTTTCGTTTTCTTTATTTAATTGGTATAGAAACTCCCGGCAGGCACCGCAGGGCATACCGGAGCCACCGCCGAAGGGAGCCTGATCCCGGAAGGCTATCAGCCGCTTGATTTTGGTCTGACCGCTTTGCAGGTACATATTCAGAGCGGCTACCCGTTCTGCACACAGGTTCATAACGCCGCTGCATGATTCAATACAAAACCCGGTATAGATGCTGCCGTCTGCACTCTCCAGCGCACAGACCACATGGTGGGCGTAGACAAAGGGGGATACATGCTCAGGATGATATTCTTTTCTTGCTTCTTCGTAGAGTTTTTGCCATAGATCCATTGTTGTTGCCTCCAAGTGTGTATGATCCAGGCCATTGTAACACATATTCATGGGTTTCGCTACAGGGCTTTTGTCGAAGGAAGTCAAGTATGACGGGATCAACACCCTGGCCGTAAGGGACCGAGCGCTTTGCGGAAGGATAAAAGGCACTCCATCGCAGGTGATGGAGTGCCTTTTTCAATAATACGGGGATATGAATTATTTCAAATATGCCGCCACGGAATTGCCTGCGGTGAAGCCGGAGGCCACGGCCCAACTCATTTCGTTGGTACACATGAGCCGATTATCACCGGGGCCGGGAATCCGGACACACCAGCCTGCGGCGTTGTCGCCGGTGGCATAGAGGCCGGGAATGGGGGTTCCGTCGGGGTTGAGGCCCTCCATTTTTTCGTTGACCCGGATGCCGCCAAAGGCACCATCTGTGGCCATTTTGCCATAGATGGCATAGAAGGGGCCGTTCTGAATGGGCCGCATGGTTTCCGGCTTCTTGCCGAACTGGCTGTCGGTGCCGGCGGCGCAGTCCAGGTTATAGGCATCGATGGTTGCCTTCAGAGCAGCGGGATCCAGGCCGCATTCCTGAGCCAGCGCTTCAATGGTATCGGCCTTTTTGAGGGGGGTGTCCAGCTTCAGCTCAGTCTCAATCTCCTGGAGATAGTCCTTGTGAATCCAGCCGTCGTTTCCGGCAATGAGCCGATTTGCGATGAGCTTTAGCGTGTCGGAGTCCACAATGCTCCAGCTGGTGCGTCCGGGCTGGGAGCCGATGACAGCGGCGCCGTTGCCGAAAAAGCTCTCGTCATAGAACCGCTGGGCGTTTTTGTTTACTGCAATGATCTCCGGCTCACAGGCAAACTTGAACAGGCAGAAGGAGAAGGGGTGATGCACGGGGCCAAACAGGTTCACGGTGAAGTTGTCATAGTCCACCCAGGCACCCACACTCTCGCCCAGAGGCACAGCATCGCCGGTGTTGGTGGGGGCGGCAAAGCGGTGAACATGCTCCGCAGTGGGATCCTCGGTCATAAACCAGGGCCAGTATTTTGCCAGCAGGTCATCGTTCCAGGCGAAGCCGCCAGCAGCAACCACCACGGCATCACAGTGGATCATCACCTGGCCGCCTGCGTCCTCTGCCAGAACGCCGGTGATTTTTCCGTTTTCACGGAGAAGCTTTTTGGCACCGGTGCCGGTGAGCAGTTCAATGCCAAGTCGGTCGAACTGCCGTACCATGGTCTCCACTACGAAGCTGCCTCCACGGCCGGGGCCAATGGCCTCGTCACGACATTTCAGGTTAAAGTAGGTGCGGCCCTTCAGGCCGATGGCTTTTCCGGGGCCAAAGGGTGCGGGTTTTTCTACCCAGTGCTCTTTGACACCATCCATGGTCATCATCCAGTCGGAAAATTCCTTGGGGGCAGAACGGGCCACATCCTGAATTTCCTTGGATACCTTGCCCTGAAAACGATCCCCCTGGGGGCCGCCGGGGCCACCAGGGCCACCAGGGCCGGGGCCACCGCCGCCCATGACCTCAAATCCGGCGTACCAGGCACTGCCACCGTATTTTTCTGCTTTTTCCAGTACGATGACCTTCTTACCGCTCTGTTCAGCTGCCCGAACTGCTGCAATGGCTCCGGAGCCGCCGCAGCCAATGACCACCAGATCGGCGGTCTTTTCCACCGGGTCATGCTTGGGAGCTGGGGTGGTGTTTTCCGTGTCCGTGATGGCGCCTACGTTGCAGATATCCATGCACTGTCCGCAGGAAATGCACTTGTCCTGGTCAATGACATAGCCGGTGCCCTTGTAGTCAATGGCACCCACAGGACATTCCAGGGCGCAGTTGTGACAGCATAGACAGGTTTTTTCGATGATGTACATATTCATACTCCTTTCAAAAGCACCCCGGGCATGGCCCGGGGTGAAACGATTTTAATCAGTCCAGCGCCACGGCTACATCATAGCCCAGACGAACGGCCTGGGTGACCTGCTGGGTCTTGATGCAGTCACCGATGGGGATGAATTCGTGTTTTGTTTTCCGCAGCTCGTCCACAAGTGCGGCCTTGGGACGGAGACCCAGCGCACAGATCACGGTATCAGCCTCGAAGAGCTTTTCTTCTCCGTCGGGGGTGACAGCGATTACGCCCTTGTCGGTGATCTCCTTGCACTTGGTGGATACCTGCAAAGTGGGAACCACCAGACCGGGAGCGGTATTTTTGCCGCCGGCCAGGTCGGGATGGAGGCCCATACGAACCTTCAGCGCACGACGGTGTGCCGCAGTGGTCTCCATAGCAATGTCGGGTGCCATCTCGATGACGGTGACCTGATGGTCTTCCTCTGCCAGATGCAGGGCAGTTTCGCAGCCCACCAGACCGCCGCCCATAATGACGATCTTGTGGCCCAGGGTGACACCATCCTCGAACAGGTCAGTACCCAGCACATAGTTGTCACCGGGAATGCCAAACTGAGCGGGTTTGATGGGATCAGCGCCTACAGCACAGATCACGGTGTCCACATCCAGAGAATCCAGGAATTCGGTGGTAACTTCGGTGTTCAGGTGAACGGGAACACCCTTCAGCTCCAGCTGGTGCTCCTGCCACTTGGCGAAGCGGTAGAGATCCAGCTTAAAGCTCTCGTGCTGGGCGAACTTGAGGGCACCGCCCAGGGAGTCGGTTTTTTCATAGAGCGCCACCTCATGGCCACGCTCGGCACAGGTGATGGCGGCCTGCATACCGCCGGGGCCGCCGCCGATGACAGCAACCTTGTGCTTGTGGGCAGCGGGAAGCCGGTATTTTGCGTCGTATTCCTGGCCGATGACCGGGTTTACGGTGCAAAGGATGTTCCGGGTCTTCATCATCTGGCCCTGGCAGGCGTAGCACCGGAGACAGCGGCGGATTTCGTCGGTCTTTCCGGACTTCAGCTTGTTGGGCAGATCGGGATCTGCCACCAGTGCACGGCCCAGGGCGATGAGATCGGCCTGGCCGTTTTCCAGAATCTCCACCATCTTGTCCGGGTCGGAGATGGCACCCACACAGGAAACGGGCTTGTTTACAGCCTTCTTCACGGCCTCTGCAAGATACACGTTGCAGCCCTGGGGCAGGAACATGCTGGGGTGCATGATGATCCAGGTGTAAAGATCCTCCATAACACCGGCAGACACGTTGTAAAGATCCACGTAGGGCTCCAGCAGCTTACACAGCTCTACGCCCTCGTCCAGGTCGTAGCCGCCCTTGGTGAGCTCGGAGCCGGAAATGCGAACCTCAATCAGACATTTGGGTGCACCCTGACGGACAGCCTTCAGCACCTCGATGACAAAGCGGCACCGGTTTTCCCGGCTTCCGCCGTACTCGTCCTCACGATGGTTGGACAGGGGAGAGAGGAACTGGCCCAGAAGCCAGCCATGGCCAGCGTGGATGGTAAGAATATCAAAACCAGCCATGGCACAGTTGGCGGCACTTCTGCGGTAGCCGCCGATGACATCGTCCATCAGCTTTCTGTCCATGCCACGGACAGTGAGATTACCGTTGTTGTCAAAAATATCGCAGGGGCCAATGGGGAGCACGTTACCGGGCAGGAAGGCGGGGTTGCACCGCTTGCCGCCGTGACCGAACTCAATGGAGGCATAGGCACCATATTTGTGGATGGTGCTCACAAGCTCATACATGGAGGGAACAGCGCTGGGGTTGTCCAGGGTGACCATGGAGGGATGGTCCGGTCCGGTGGCACCGTGAGCCACAGCCTCGCCCACGTTTACCAGGGCAGCACCGCCCTTGGCACGGAGCTCATAGTAGGCCATATTTTCAGGGGAGTATACGCCGCCGGGGCCCATCTCTGCCAGAGAGGTGGGGGCAGAAATGATTCTGTTTTTCAGCGTCAGATTGCCAATTTTTAGCGGCTGAAACAAAACATCATATTTTGACATAGTGATACACCTTTCTATGTATAATTTAGTCTATTGTACAAGATGGAGCATTTAAATGAAAATACAAATTATGAATGCCTTATAACCTGGGGTTATAAGTGATCCTCTGTCCGGTCTGCGGGATCCGGTACGCCGATGTTTTCTTCGCGGTTCAGCCCCAGACACTTTCTTGGGCCGAAATCTGCGGGAGGGAAGTAGCCGTCTAAAAAGTCCTGTAGCTTTCTTCCATACTCCTCAAAGTAGCCTACGGCGAAATTGTACAGCTTTTTGGGCTGATCCATCAGGGTGCGATCCTTTCTCGACACAATGGAGATAAAACGAAATACCTCAATGTCGGAGAAACGCAGCCCTACCACCGGGTTATCTGCCCGGAACTTCTCATAGAACACGTTGGCGGGCACCATGCTGACCCCACGGCCGGACTCCAGGGCTTCGTCAATGATCCTGGGCTCGTTGCTGCACAGGGAGATGATGGGGGTAAAGCCCACAGCCTTACAGTTGTCAATAACAGCACGACGGTCAAAGCTGGATTCGTTTACCAGAAATTTCTCGTCCTTGCAGTCCTCCAGGCGAACAAATGCCTGCTGGGCCAGGGGGTGACTTCGACCCACTGCCAGGATGATCTCTTCATCCATGAGCTTGATTTGGGAAATCTCGGGATCATGGAAGGGGATCGGCGTCAGGGCAAAGTCCAGCTTGCCCCCCCAAAGCTGCTCCTGCAGGGCTTCCGGGCTGTAGAGAAACTGAGAGATCTGCAGTCCGTCATGCTGGCCATTCATGTAGCTTAGAATCAGGGTGTTCAGCAGGTCGGAAACGGGAGAGCCAATGGTAACGGTGTTGCTTTCGGCCTTTTTGTATGCATCGATGATCCTTTGGCCTTCGCCAATACAGTCAAATGCCTTGGAGACCTGGCGGTAAAACTCAGAACCAATGGGGCTCAGGCTGATACGGCCCTTTTTTCGCTCAAACAAGGTTACGCCCAGGCTCTGCTCCAGCTTTGAAATGGTTTTGGACAGGGCAGGCTGGGATACATGCAGGGTTTCTGCGGCCCGGGACATATTTTCTTTTTCTGCGATGATTTTAAAGTAGTAGAGATAGGTTAGTTCCAAGGTTCATACCTCCAATTCTTCGTACACATATTATAGCACGTTTTATAGCTAAAAGCAATGGCTTATAACCTGGGGTTATAATTATTAACGAAAATGTATTGGAGATGTTTAGAACGATGAACTATTATATGTAGCAGTGCAAATCGGCACAAAGAAAGGAAGTAAACCATGAAAAACAAGAGAATTCTGGCAGTGTTGCTTGCAGTTGCAATGCTGCTGGGGCTTACTGCCTGCGGCGGAGGAGAGTCCACCTCCACCGGCAGCACAGTCAGCTCCGCTGCCACCGATGTGGCAGAAGCACCCCAGACGGGTGCGGAAGAAGCCTCTGTGGAGGAGGGCTCCGCTGCGGAGGCTGCCCCCGTGGAGGAGTATGATTATGAGCCCCTGAGCTATCCTCTGGAGGGCACCAGCTTCACCTACTACATGATTAAGGATCTGGGTCAGGCATCCTCCCTCAGCGATTGGAACGAGCATCCCATGCTGCAGGTGATTCAGGAGAAGACTGGCGTTGATCTGGAGCTCCAGGCCGTGTCTCAGACCAACGGTGCTGACATGATGAACCTGATGCTGGCCTCCGGGGACTATCCCGACATGATCGAGTCCCTCACCTATGCCACCGGCTTTGCCGCCGCCATGGACGATGATATCGTTCTGGAGATCACCGACATGATCGAGGAGAACGCCCCCGATTACTACAAGCTGCTGGCGGAGAATCCGGACTACAAGAAGTCTATTGCCACCGACGATGGCCGAATCGGTATCTTCTCCTCTATCACCCAGGGCAGCCGTGGCCCCTCTGACGGCCTGATGGTGAATCAGGACTGGCTGGATGAGTGCCAGCTGGAGGCTCCTGTAACCTTCGAGGATATGGAGAATGTACTCCTGGCCTTCAAGGATAAGTATGACCTTACCGATCCCCTGTACATGGTGGGTGACGGCGTACTGGACAATGATCAGCTCTCCGCCAGCTTCGGCGTTGCACTGAAGTTCAACTCCATCACCGGCGATGGCGGCTTCTACGTGGACAACAATGGTGAAGTTCAGTTCGGCTATGCCCAGAAGGGCTATGAGGAGTATGTAACTCTGATGCACAGTTGGTATGAAAAGGGCCTGCTGTCCTCTGACTTCGTCTCCAACACCACCGACTACATGAACGACGACCTGATCGGTGAGATCGCCTCTCAGAAGACCGGTATCTTCTCCAGAGGTGACGGCCTTATCGATATGCTCCGGAATATTTCCGGTTCCAACCTGGTGGCTCTGGCAGATCCTGTTGTGGAGGAAGGGGACACCATCCATCTTGGTAACTCCGAAATGCTGCCCTCCACCGGCACCGGCGTGGTCGTGACCACCGGCTGCCAGGATCCCGAGACCTGCTGCCAGTTCCTGAACTGGTGGTACACCGAGGACGGCTTCATTGCCGGTACCTATGGTCAGGAGGGCGTTTCCTTCAACTTTGATGATGCTGGTAAGCCCCAGTACACCGAGATGATGACCTCCACCGAGGGCACCACCCTGTCTTCCCAGAAGATCGACTACTGCGGCCCTATTCAGCTGCTGATTGACGGTACCACCCCTGAGTCCTCCTTTTCCCAGGTTGCCCAGGATGCACCCCTGGTTTGGGGCAGCAACAAGGACGGCGCTTATGCCATCCCCGAGGCTGTAGAGCTGGATTCTGATGAGGGCGATGAGTTCAATACCTATTTCAGTGATATTGCCACTCTGTGCCGTCAGTACACGGTGCAGTTTATCACCGGCGACAAGGACCTCTCCGAGGTTGCAGCCTTCCAGGCTCAGCTGGAGGAGATGGGTGTACAGACCTGCTGCGATATCTATCAGGCCGCACTGGATCGTTACAACAATCGCTGATTAGAACTATCAAAAATGCCACTATTTCTTCTGAAATAGTGGCATTTATTGTGCATATAACCGGAGGTTATGGTGAATAACCAGAAAATATTTGTGCGGAATGCTGGGATTGGTTATAATTCGAAGTGAACTTTAACCTTACACAAGGAGGAAGAACTATGAAAAAGACAATCATCCGGTTGCTTGCACTGGTGCTGTGTCTGGGCCTGCTGGCTGGCTGCGGCAGCGATAAAGATGCTGCATCCACAGCCGCCTCGGAGGCAACCAAGACCGAAGCCTCCGCTGCTGCACCTGCTGAGGAAACCACCCCGGAGACCTCTGAGGCTGCACCTGCTGAGGATGCCTCTCTGGTGGAGGAGCCTGTGGAGGAGGGCTGGGAGTACCATGCTATTTCCTATCCTCTGGCCGAGGGCTCTACCCTGGACTACTGGCTCATTTGGGAGCTTTCTCCCGACACCATGTACAGCGACATCAGCGAGCACGTTCAGCTCAAGATACTGAAGGAAGCCACTGGTGTGGATATTAACATTCTGGCCCAGTCTCAGGCTGCTGGTCAGACCAACACCGATCTGATGATCGCTTCCGGCGACTATCCCGACCTGATCGGCGGCTTCTCCTATGCCACCGGCATGGACGCAGCCATCGAGGACGAGGTGGTTGTGAACATTAAGGACAAGATCGCAGACTATTCCCCCGACTACTACAAGTACCTCATTGAGAACAACAACGAGTATTGGAGAGCCATCCAGACCGACGAGGGCAACATTGGTGCCTATGTCGTGGTTGGTACTGAGCCCGAGGTTTCCGACGGCATGATGGCCTTCGAGTATATGATGGATGAGCAGGGCTACTCCGTAGACACCCTGAAGACCATCGAGGATTACGAAGACTATCTGACCGCTTGTAAGAATGCCTATGGTATGGCAGCACCCCTTTACCTCCCCGGCGACTTTATGCTGGACGGCGATGCAATCGCATCCACCTTCGGCGTTGCTCTGAAGATCGACGCCATTACCGGCGACCTGCCCTGGATCGTAGAGGACGGCGAAGTGAAGTTTGGCTATCTGGAGCAGGGCTTTGAGGACTATGTGACCCTGATGAACAAGTGGTACACCAATGGTCTCATCGACTCCGACACTGCTTCCCATCCCACTGAGTATAAGGACGAGGATCTCATCGGCCTGGTTGCCAACAAGAACGTGGCTCTGTTTAACCGTGGTGCCGGTCTGGTAGACCTGTTTAAGAACATCTCCGGCGAGACCGTTCTGCCCGTGTTCTCTCCTGTAGTCAATGAGGGCGATCAGCTCCACATTGGCGGCCCTGTTACCGGTATCTCCGGCGAGAGCGGCATCGTCATCACCACCGGCTGTGAGGATCTTGAACTGGCTATGAACTTTGTCAACTACCTCTACACCGATGATTACATCATCCCCGCCAACTACGGCGTGGAGGGCGAGACCTACACCATGGTAAACGGCGAGCCCCAGTTCGAGGAGTGGACCTACACCACCGATGGTCGTACCTTTTCCTCCGTTATGATGGACTACAACCTGTTCATTCAGGTGGATGCCAACGTGGTGACCCCCGGCATGTCCGAGGCAGCCCTCAGCTGTAACCACGTTTGGGGCAGCATTCTGGACGGCGACAACGACTATCCCGCCGCTGCTGCTATGACCCTGGACGAGAGTGACCAGTACAACCAGCATGCTGGTGATATCGTCACCATCTGCCAGGAGTATACCACCAAGTTTATCACCGGCGAGTTCCCCCTCAGCGACATTGAGTCCTTCCGGGAGAAGATCGTCACCACCGGCATTCAGGATTGCATCGATGCCAAGCAGTCCGCTTACGACCGCTACATGGCAAGAGACTGATTCTTGAAAAATGGGCTGCATCTCTTCGGAGGTGCAGCCTTTTTGTTGCAATCGGTGAGGGGATGCGGTATAATCTCCTAAGACCAAGAAAGAGAGAAATATGAAAATGAAAGTGAAACAGGTGTATCCCGGAACCAAAACGTGTCAGGCAGTGAAAAAGCTCTATTTTGAGGCTTTTCCGGAGAATGAGCGGCTGCCCTTTTCCCGAATGGTGCTGCTGAGTCTAATAAAGCCGTCTGCTTCGCTGCGATCCTTCTGGGATGGGGAGGAGCTGTGCGGATTTACATTCACTGTGGAGACCAAGCAGTTTCTGTACATCAATTATATTGCGGTAAACCCGAACCTGCGGAGCCGGGGATATGGGACGAAGCTGCTGGATGCACTGCACGAACGATGGCCCATGGCCCAACTCTGCGATGCCAGGGTGCCGCAGGAGGGAACCGAGGATTATGACCAGGATCTTCGACGCATTGCCTTCTGGGAGAGAAATGGATTTGATTTCTACGGAAATGCACATACCATTACCAATCCCCAGGGTGTCACCTATTATATATGTGGAAAAGGGGTCGAATTTGACAGAGAAGCCTATTTTGGGGTGTTTGACCATCTGTCCTTTGGCCCTGGGGCCATGCTGAGGGGTCTTCGAAACAAGGCATAAGATAACGGCATATCATCCAAAACGAAGGGATGATATGCCGTAAAATTATTTTTTCATCTTTTTCTGAATAAAGGCTTTTGTTTCCGCAAGGCCGGCGAGCTCATAGGGAATGTCACTGGGGACCAGGGCGGGGAGGGGTGCTCCGGCGGCCCGTTCCAGCAGATTCATGGCCAGCGCCGGATTCCGCACCAGAACTGGGCCAAGACATCCGGTGTAGATCACATTTCCGGTGATGGCACCTTCAAAGCCGTCGCCGCAGTTGCCCTTGCCGTAAGTCACGGTGCCAAAGGGAGCCTGCCCCGGAGCCAGTGTAACATCTGCCAGCTTGATTTCGTCGCCGATGATCTCAAGGCCGTCTGCTGTTTTCATCCACAGATCATCTCCGTGAACGGATGTGCGCTGCTTCCAGTGCATATCCAGCAGGCCCAGACCGGGAACGACGGTTCCATCTTCCAGAGTCAGATCCTTTGCCAGAATGGCACCGGTGCTGCCGTTGGCTACTATGACCTTGCCCTGGGAAGAAAAATCACGGAGGGCCTCCCGGATTGGCTCCAGGGCCCGAATCACATCTGGCATACAGGCCAGATCTCCCGCACAGAAGTAGAGCATATCTGCCTCTTCCAGGGGGACAGGATCGTTTAAATTTTCGATCCGGCGGATATCCACCGGCCGCTTTGCCAGAGTGGCAAAGCGGAGCAGGGCCATAATGTCTCCACGACCGCCGTGGAGGCTTAATGTGCTGGGATACATCCACAGAATGTGCAGCACAGGCGACTCCTCCTGGGGTGAGGGCTCGTAATTGCGAATGGTTCCCTCAGAAACACAGTAGGGGGAGCCAATGATTTGATACTGATGATGAGTGGACATAGATGGATCTCCTAACGCTTCCAATAGGGAATTTCTTCGATGAGATAAATGTTCTCAGTGGTTTCCTGCTCCAGAGCACCGGATAGGGTGCTGCTGAGGCTGTCAGGGAGTATGGTGATGGACTCCTGGGGGAAGCCGTCATAAATCAGCCGAAGTGCGCCGCAATGGCCCAGGGCAGGGGAGGTGCACCAGCACCGCTGAACGCCTGACCGCAGAAGTCCCTTCAGCGAACAGTCAAACATATAGCATCCGTTGATATAGGGGGGATAAAAGTCAATGTACTCATCCAGACCGAAAATCAGGGATTTTTGTGCCGGATCCAGTGCAATGGTGTTGGCGGTGGACTGGAGCGTTTCGGAATTCTCCTGTTTGATTTTGTAGAACTTTAATGTATGCGTACCAAGCTTGTGGTCAGAGCGGCGGGAGGGAAGCCCACGGAAGCTGTCAAAGGCACGGGCCACGGTGGCTTCATCCACCCCCAGCTTCAGGCAGATGGCTGCTGCCAGGGTGTAGCTGTAAAGATATTCGGCAGAATTGCAGTGGAAGGGATAGGCTTTGCCGGAGATCTCAAATTGCTCCCCCTCGAAGGAGATCTGGCTGGCCTGATAATCGGGCTTGTCTACACTGTGGAAGCCGCAGACCGGGCAGTGGAATATGCCGGCATTGTCCAGGTTGTACTCCTCAAAATGCAACCCGGAGTGACACTTGGGGCAGGGAGTGGACACAGAAAAAAAGTCATCCTCCTTTTGGAAGGAATGCTGGTGAGAATCCACACCGTAGGAGACGAAATGCTCCGGAGCCCCTTTGGTCAGGCTCAGGGCGTTGGGCTCGTCTCCATTGACAAAGATGGTCATGTCCGGATCGATGGATGTCAGAATCTTATTGTAGATGAAGCTGGGCTCTCCGTTCCGCTGTACCTGATCCTTCTGGATGTTGGTGATGCCCAGATATTTTGCGGGAATCTGTTTTCGGATCCGGGCAACATATCGTTCGTCAGTCTCCATTACAAGGAAGTCGCATTTGACACGGCCCCATAGGGAGCTGCTCTTCAGCAGAGGGACGGCCACTCCAGGGGTCATGTTTGCCCCGTCCAGATTGGAGATCACCTTGTATCCCGCCTCTGTCAATACCCGATTCAGCAGATTGGTGGTGGTGCTCTTTCCATTGGTTCCGGTGATGAAGATGGTCCGCTCGGGGTCAATTCCCCGGATATGGCTTAAAAAATTTGGGTCGATTTTCAGGGCGACAACCCCGGGCAAGTTGGTGCCACGGCCTTTTGCAACCAGATCTATGCCACGGGCGATGGTTTTTGAAAGCCATAATGCCAAGAAAAATCTAGGTCCTCGCATAATGCATGTTCTCTCTTTCCGATTGTGATGTACATTCGAATGAAATGTGTACATTTTGTGAATGTACTACGTGTATTGTACCATCTTTCGTCATATTATGCAACTGTAACAGGTCCATTGCGCCTATTTTTTATGAATTCTTAAAAATCCTATGGTGATGAAAAACGGACGGGGAAATCAGGCTTTACTTTCAGCCTGGGGTGGCACAAATGTCGGGGCGCTGCTGGATTTTTGCATCCTGATTTTTGTTTTGGCCCAATAAAAATGAAATTTGCCAGAAAAAAATGAATTTTTCTAAAAATTTTGCAAGATTTTAATTGCATTTTGCATACCTTTCTTGTATAATGTATTAAAGTGCTATATCGATGAACACAAAGGGGTGTTTTGTCTACATACGAAAGACAATTCGCTGTCTGCCCTGATCGGGCGGACATTTATTGTGTCCGGTATTTTAAAATTCTAAAGATCAAGGCGGGATGAGTGTGAATTCGAAAACTTTCATGTACATTCTCAAACGAATCGGCCTGGCGCTCCTGACGGTGTGGGTGGTTATTACCGTAACCTTCTTCGTCATGCGTGCCGTGCCTGGCGGCCCCTTCCTGGGGGAGAAGGCCATCTCTCCGGCAGCCCAGGCTGCGCTGGAGGCAAAGTATGGTCTCGACAAGCCCCTGATGGAGCAGTATGTTACATATTTAAAGGATATTGTGACCAAGCTTGATTTTGGCCCCTCGCTGAAGCAGCGTGGCCGTGATGTCATCGACATTATCGGTGATGGTATGAAGACCTCTGCAAAGCTGGGTCTGATCGCAGCCGGTATGGCCCTTATCATCGGTGTGGTGCTGGGCGCTGTGGCAGCCCTCCGGCGGAACAAGCTGATTGATAAGATCATCATGGTGTTTACCACCGCATGTATCTCCATGCCCTCTTTCATTATGGGCTCTCTGCTGCTGGTGCTCTTTGCCCTGGTGCTGGGGATCCTTCCGGCCAACGGTACTACCACAGCCGGTCTGATTCTGCCGGTGATTACCCTGAGCCTGTCTCCCATGGCAAACATCACCCGGTTGACCCGTTCCTCTATGCTGGATGTACTGGGGCAGGACTACATCCGTACTGCCAAGGCCAAGGGCGTTTCCGGTGCGAAGATCATTTTCGGCCATGCCCTGAAAAACTCTTTGATTCCGGTTATCACATATTTTGGCCCCATGCTTGCATACATTGTCACCGGCTCTCTGGTCGTGGAGCAGATTTTTGCCGTTCCCGGCATTGGCCGTGCCTTCATCAACAGCATCACCGGCCGTGACTATCCCCTCATTATGGGTACCACCATTGTGCTGGCTACTTTGATCGTCATTATGAACCTGATTAGCGATGTGCTCTATAAAGTCGTTGATCCCCGTATCACCCTGGAATAAGGAGGCACTGAGATGAATAAGAAAAAGAATCCCTTCAGCCTCCATGTGGATCTGGACGATTTCATTCCGGCTACGGAGGCAGAAAAAGAATACATGGTACAGATGCGTCCCTCTTCCACCTTCTTTAAGGACGGCGTGAAGCGTCTCCTGAAAAACAAGGTGGCTACGGTATGTTTCTTTATCATTGTGCTGATTACCCTGGCTTCCATTGTGCTGCCCATGTTCTGGCCCTACTCCTATGATGCTCAGCTGGGCATTACCCCCGGCAAGCCTGTGGATCCCTCCTATAACAACCTGGCTCCCTTTGAGTATGGTACGACAGAGCAGAAGCTGATTGCAGAAGGGGAGAGCGTGTTCCCCCATGTGTTTGGTACTGACTCTGCTGGGCGTGACTACTTTATCCGTGTGGTCTACGGCACCCGAATCTCCTTGGCCGTTGGCTTCTTCGCCAGCCTGATCGTGCTGGTCATTGGTATGACGGTGGGCGCCATCTCCGGCTATTGCGGCGGCAAGGTGGATCTGGTCATCATGCGAATTGTTGATGTAATTTACTCTCTGCCGGATATGCTGATGGTTATTCTGCTGTCCTCTGTGCTCAGTGTTTCGCTGGAGCCTGTGCTGGAGGGTACGGTGCTGGCAAAGCTGGGTACCAATATGATTTCGCTGTTTATCGTCTTTGCAGTGCTCTATTGGGTCAGCATGTCCCGCCAGATCCGTGGTCAGATCCTGTCCCTGAAGGAGCAGGAATATGTACTGGCAGCCAAGGCCGCTGGTGCTAAGGGCAAGTGGATCATTATGAAGCATCTGATCCCCAACTGCATCAGTGTGGTCATTATTTCCACGGCGCTGCAGATTCCCTCCGCTATTTTTACAGAGAGCTTCTTAAGCTTCCTGGGCCTGGGCGTAAACGCCCCCATGCCCTCTCTGGGCTCCCTGGCCTCGGACGCACTCAATGGTCTTAGCTCCTATCCCATTCGTCTGGTCATTCCCGCAGTGGTGATTTCCCTGATTGTGCTGTCCCTGAACCTGTTCGGAGATGGTCTCCGGGATGCCTTCGACCCCAAACTCAACGGTTAAGAAAGGAGAAACAAAATGCCTTTACTTGAAGTAAAAGACCTGAGAACCTCCTTCTTTACCGATGCCGGTGAGGTCAAGGCAGTCAATGGCGTGTCCTTCAATCTGGATCACGGCAAGGTTCTGGGTATTGTAGGTGAGTCTGGCTCCGGCAAGTCCGTTACAGCCTACTCCATTATGCAGATTTTGGCGGGTACCGGCAAGATCGTGTCCGGCTCCATTAAGCTGGATGGTCAGGAGCTGGTAGGCGCCGGAGAAAAAGTGATGAAAACGGTTCGGGGCAATAAGATCTCGATTATCTTCCAGGATCCCATGACCTCCCTGAACCCCACCTATACCATCGGAAAGCAGCTCATGGATGCAATTCTGCTCCACACAGACCGAAATAAGAAGCAGGCCTATGAGCGGGCAGTG
>CAZFXB010000029.1:0-15711 GCA_964522835.1 uncultured Oscillospiraceae bacterium | reverse complement strand
TATTTTGATTTACAGTGATAAAGGATTGTGGTAAAATATAACCAGATAATGATACATGGGAAAGGATGATTGAAATGAATACCATAACGGATAAAAAACCTGCATACGGTATGCCTGTGCTGGATGGGGCTGTGAACAAACCGGAGCCTGTTGATGTGCGGGCTATGATGATGGCACAGATGGGGGACGATTTCCCGCCTATGGCCCCTGCTGCTCCGGAGATCAAGCCCTGTCCGCCCACCTGCCGCCCTGGAGATCATCCCGGTTCCGTGCCCGGCGCAGATATCCCGCCTGGAACCCCTGGCCCCGGTATGCCCGGCGGCGGCCCTCCTAAGGCACCGGATTTCCCACGGATGGAATCCATGGATGTGCTGAACGGAAAACTTTATGTGGCTGAGAATACCTACGCAGATATTTCCGGTGAGATCACAGATACCGAAATGAAAAATGCCTCCTACAAAACAGAGGAGGTGTGCCTGAATGGTCTGTATATCGGCGGCGATTCCGTTTATTCCATCCAGGATTCCAAGTTTGATATGACCGGATATGGCATTAATGACTTTGCCGGCATTGGCTCCGCTGTCATGGTGAACGATACTGCCAAGTGTGAAATGGAAAACGTGGACATTGTGACCCATGGTGTAATCCGGCCCTGTACCACGGTTACCGGAAATGGCACATTGATCGTCCGTAACTGTGTGCTGGATGCCAAGGGGGGAAAGATTCCGGAAACCTATGTGCCCCGGGTGGCCTCTGGTATGATGGAGCCGCCTCCGGGATTGAAGCTGGGTGGCAACTGCCGTACCCACCTGTCCATGGGCAACTCCCGGGCCTATTTCTATGATTCAAAGATCCAGGCCCATTCCTGGGCGGCATTGTCTACAGACGGTTCTGATGGGGATCTTTATCTGGAGGCCAATAATTGTGATGTGGTCTGTGATACGGTTGGCTATGCCACTTATGCCGACGGAGGCTGCCACAACGTGCTCAACGACTGCCGAATCTCGGTAGATACCCATGTGGCTATCATTGCCGGTGATGCCTGGGTGAAGCTGAACAACTGCACAGTAAAGTCCAATCAATACGGTGCTATGCTTCACGGTGTCCGGGGACATTATACGGAGACCACCGAGTGCCACATTGTAGGCGGTACATGGGATGTGGGGGAGACTTTGTTCTTCGTCAAGTCCCGGGAGGTTTACCTGAAGCTGGATGGGGCCAAGGTGAAGACAGGGAAATATCTGCTTCATGCGGTGGTCAATGACGATCCTGCCAAGACCGAGGTGCCCGAAGAGCTGAAGCTGAAAACCTACGGTGTTAATGCCGTCTTTGCCAATGGCGTGTATGAGGGCGATATTATCCACGAGGACACTGACCGCACCATGAATCTGACCCTCCAGAATGCCACAGTCAAGGGTGTGATTGAGGATGCCTATGTGAAGCTGGACGGTTCCCGCTGGTTTGCCACCGGAGAGAGCCACGTGTGCCTGGTAGGTGCTGTGGAGGTATCTCAGATGGATGCGGCTCAGGGGGTTACCATCTATGCTGTTGCCGGAGAAGGCTGCAATTTGGAGGGTGAATTTGCTCTGACCTCTGGCGGTAAGCTGGTGGTTAAGCGTCTCTAATGCAGTATGAAGTAATTGCGCCTTTGAATCAACTGCCGGGTATGACTTGTTATGCCCGGCAGTGGTGGTTATGCGGGATCAACACCTGTGCTTAACAGGGAATGAATTCATTTTTTGATAATCGCAGATTGCTTATTGGCATTTGTATCATGTAAAAAAACGTGATACCATATTATCAGAAAATGCCGAAAAGGAGCGAATGTTATGAATCCTTATTATCCCAATCTGCTCAGTCCCATTAAAGTGGGTAAGGTAACACTAAAAAACCGTATCTGCGTAGCACCCATGAACCTGCGGGAAATTGACTACAAGGGTGGCTTTACCCCTCGAACGATCGCTTTCAACGAAAAGCTGGCCAAGGGTGGTGCGGCCCTCATCACCATGGGCGAATCCTGCGTTTCCCCCACCACCGGCTCCTCCGGAGATTTTATGCTGCGGATCACCAATCCGGATGCCTTCTTCTCTCTGTGTGATCTGGCGGAGGCAGTACACCGTTGGGGAGGAAAAATATCCATTGAAATGAGCCATGCCGGTTCCCTCTCTGCGCCCGAGGACAACTTCGGAAAGGCCCCCATGAGTGCCTCCGGCTATGTAAAGCCCAACGGGGTTGAGGTTCGGGAGATGACCCTGGAGGATATGGAAGAGGTGGCTGAAGATTTCGCCAATGCTGCTCTGGTGCTGAAAAAGGCCGGATTTGACATGTGTCAGTTCCATGCAGGCCACGGCTGGCTGATTCATCAGTTCCTTTCCCCCAGAACCAACCATCGAACCGATGAATTCGGCGGCTCTTTGGAGAATCGCTGCCGTTTCCCCATTATGTGCCTGAAGAAAATGCGGGAAAAGGTTGGGCCGGATTTTCCCATTGACATGCGTATGACCGGAGATGAGATTATCCCCGAGGGGTACCATATTGACGAGGGCATCAGAATCGCAAAGATGCTGGAGCCCTATGTGGATATGATCCAGGTTTCCACCGGCGGCATCTACCATCCCGATGCTACCGCCAGAATGTCTCCCGGTATTTTTATGGAGAAGGGCTGCAATGTGGACTTTGCAGCGGCCATTCGGGCAGCGGTGAAGGTTCCTGTTTCCACGGTAGCAGGCATCAATGAGCCGGATATGATGGAGGAGACCATTAAATCCGGCAAGGCAGATCTGATCCTTATGGGTCGTGGCATCATCTGCGAGCCGGAAATGCCAAAAAAGCTGCTGAATGGAGAGGCCGACGAATGTAATCGCTGTCTCCGGTGCAACGAATGTCACAATCGACTTTTTGCCAAGAACTTCTTCCTGTGTACCCTGAATCCGGAGGTGGGCTTCGAGGATCGTCTGCCTCTGCCGGAGCCTACCCGGGCAAAAAAGGTGTTGGTGGTAGGCGGCGGCCCTGGCGGCATGATGGCGGCCTGGACTGGGGCCAAACGGGGCCACAGCGTGATTCTATGTGAGAAGGATGGAGAGCTGGGTGGTGCCATCCGGTTTGCGGACCATGTATATGAGAAGCGGGATATTGCTTACTGGCGGCATCAGATGGAGCGCCGTCTCCAGAAGTCCGGGGTAGAGGTTCGTCTGAACACCACGGTGGACAAGAAGATGATCGAGGCATTGAAGCCGGATGCTGTGATCCTGGCAGTGGGCGCCGACCCGGTTCGGCCGGGTATTCCCGGTCTGGATAATCCCAAGGTTATTGTGGGTGCCACCATGTATCTGGAGGAGCATGACTACGGGGAGAAGATTGTGGTCATTGGCGGCGGTCTTGTTGGCTGTGAGGCAGCGGCAGAGCTTTCCCATCAGGGAAAGAATGTGACCGTGGTTGAAATGCTGCCCGGAATTGCCCAGGGCTGCGGTACAGCCCAGTCCAACTCCCTGCGGGTGGGTATGCTGGATGTGAAGGTGATGACCTCCACCCGGTGCAAGGCTGTCACCGAGGCCGGTGTTCTGGTGGAAAAGGACGGGGAGGAGATTCTGCTCCCTGCGGACAGCGTGATCCTCTCTGCTGGATTAAAGGCCCGGGAAGCTCTGGTTGCAGAGCTGGAGCAGGCCATGGTACCGGAGATCTACCCCATCGGCGACTGCATCAAGGCCAGAAAAATGGGCGATGCCATTCGGGAAGGCTACTATACAGCTGTAAACCTGTAAATATAGACCATAAAACACCGCAGTTTCGTGCTGCGGTGTTTTTCTTTCGAAAAAATATGTGATAAAATGGAGATAAAGTTTTTGTTTGTCGCTATTGGTATCTGGACTCCATCAGTGAAATTTGTCTGGCTTCGGGCTTTTCTATAGCAAAGGTGAAGAATATACTTTATCGCACCAGAAAAAAACTAAAGGCTTATCTCGTTTCGGAAGGAGTGTGGGACGAATGAAGGGGATGGATTTGCTGGATGCTATGGAGCATCTGGAGGATGAATATATTGAGGAAGCCAGAAGCTTTCCAAATAGAACACCCGGTGTTTTAAAATGGCTCTCCATTGCGGCCTGTATTCTATGTTTTGTGCTGGTAGGAGGAATTGCCGTTTATCAATTCAGCCCGCCGGAGACTGGGGCGTTGGCTGAAACCCAGGAGGAACAGACGCTGCTTTATAGTACAGTTTGTGATTTATCCATGCAGGTTTCAACAGCTCTGGCAGATCAGATTGTGGTGGACGAAAGCATCTGGTTTGACGGCAATGACTATGATATTTGTAATGAAATGGCCTTTTATTTCCGGGACACCAGCCAGGATGCAGGGGGGTTTTTGTGGGGTATTTTTTCCTTCCCACTGTACTCTGAGGCAGGGGAACGAAGGGAATCACTGGAGCAGCCGACCATTTTTAAGGATGCAGTATTTCAATATGTCATACTGGGGAAAAGGGAGAATAAAATCTGCTATCTGGTCTATTACGAGACGGATCCGGAAAAGGAAGAATACCTACAGTATGATGCCCAGTCTCAGACCAGCAGGGATGCATTTTATTCTGGTCTGATGGCCGGATATGAAATTCTACAGGATTTTATTGTGCGAAATAATTTTGAGCCGGGTGAACAATGGGAAGAAACCTATCGGAATTTGCTGAGCTATTTTGAACAGGTGGTATTTGCACCTGCTCCGGCCCAGGAGGCACAGTCCATAACTGAGGAAATTGTTTCCGTCACGGAGTAGGAGCTATATAAAATTACCCCCGTTTTCACTTTTTGTTCCATGAAAACGGGGGTAAAACTGTGTTACGGTTTTAAAAATGTCACACAGGCCAATTTATAGCCCTTGCCCTGCCCGGGAAAAAAGCATAAAATAAATACCGAAGGGCAAGCCTTGCCCATATCCAACGACAAGGAAGGGATCAATATGAAATACGAACATCTGCTGTCTCCTATCAAGATCGGCAATGTGACCTTAAAGAACCACATTCTAAATTCCAAATGCGTCTCCTCGGATGCCCAGGAGCCGGAACTGGCCGGGGCATTTTATGAGCATCTGGCCCGGAACGGTGCCGCCACCGTCACCATGGGCGTGGGTGCATTCCCGGACTGCGAGGGGAACGTGAGCCGGATGGCTCCCTGCCGCATGGATGATCCGGAGGTGCAGGAGAAATATCGCAAGATCTGTGATCGGGTTCATGCCTACGGTACCCTGTGTTCCGCTTCTCTGATGGCGGTGGAGCCTCAGAATGTGAACATCTCCGATACCCCCAACTGGAATGAGATCCCCATGACGGGAGACTACTCCATGAACCTTTACGACAAGCCCGGTATCTCTGCGGAGCGTCTGGAGGGGATGATTCAGGACTTTGTCCATGCCTGTGTGGAGCTGAAAAAGATCGGCTTCGATATGGTCACCATCTATATGTCCTACCGGGGCAGTATTCTGGCCTGTTCCCTGAGCCCGCTGCTGAATCAGCGGACGGATAAGTACGGCGGCAAGACCATGGGGGAGCGGGCAACCCTGACCATGGAGCTGTTCCGGAGAATCAAGGAGGCCTGCGGCCAGGATTTCCTGATCGAAGCTCAGATTTCCTCCGAGGAGGAAGCTCCCGGCTACACCATGGAGGATGCCCTGGATTACTGCCAGATGTGCGAAGGGTTGGTGGATATTTGGCAGATTCGTGGTTGGGATGGCTCCTTTACCCACGTAAACAGCCACAATTTAGATCCCAAGGCACCCCACAATCTGCTCTTTGCAGAGAAGTTTAAGCAGCGGGGGATTAAAGCCATCGTTTCTCCTGTAGGCGGATTCCGGGATCCTGACCTGATTGAGCAGTTTATTGCAGAGGGGAAGACGGACTGCGTGTCTGTATCCCGTGCGCTCATCTGTGATGAGCACTACATAGATAAAATCCAAGCTGACCAGGCAGAGGATTTGACACCCTGCCTGCTGTGTAACGGCTGTCACGGCAGCTTCTGTGCTGTCAACCCTTATGCGGGCTATCATCACCTGCCTCAGCCCATTTTGAAGGGAACCGGTGTGAAGAAGAAGGTTGCCGTTCTTGGCGGTGGCCCCGCAGGTCTGCGGGCAGCCCTGTTTGCTGTGGAAGATGGCCATGATGTGACTCTCTATGAGAAGTCCGACAAGTTAGGCGGCCAGCTCAAGTTTGCGGATCACGTGTCCTTCAAGTGGAACCTGAAGGATTACAAGGACTGGATGGTTCGTGAGATTGAAAAGTCTCCTGTAAAGGTGCATCTGGGCACTGCTGCAACTCCGGATCTCCTGAAGGATGCAGGATTTGATGTAATCATTGCGGCCATGGGCTCCAAGGCGGTGACCATTCCTGTGGATGGTGCAGACCAGCCCGGCATTTGGCTTGCCGAGAATGTATTCGGCAGAGAAGGGGAGCTGGGTGAGAACGTGGTAGTCATCGGTGGCGGCGATACCGGCCGGGAGGCTGCACTGTACCTGGCGAAGAAGGGCCACAAGACTACCCTGGTGACCCGGAAGCAGGCCCATCTCTACGACGATATGCACTCTAAGCGGGCAACGGAGCTGGACTACGAGAATGAGCCCAACTTCAGCTGCATCGAGCACGCTGCAACGACAGCTGTGACAGCCAATTCTGTTACTCTGGACATTACGTTGGGTGTACCCCATTCCGAAATGGACTTTGAAATGATGCCCATGGGCCCCATGGAGGCAGAGGGAATGCCAAATTCCCGGCCGGAGGGATTCCCTCAGCCCAGACCAATGATTCCCATGCACACCGAGGACGGCTCCAAGAATGGCCCCGGCCATGCAAAGCCTGTCCCCAAGGTGGATATTGCTGCGCTGCCCCATGAGCTCCGTACCATTCAGTGTGATGCGGTGGTGATCTCCGGCGGCAGAAAGAGCCTGGATGCAGAGGCATTCCGTGGGCTTGCACCGGAGTTCTATGTGATTGGCGACAATGTGGAGCCTAAGAATATTAAGTTCTGTACCCAGACCGCCTTTGTGGCTGCCAAGAAGCTGTAAGGAGAGGGAAGTATGTATAAGATCACAGAAGAATGTATTGGCTGTGGGCTGTGCCAGAGTAATTGCCCTGTGGAGGCCATTGCTCCGGTGAACGGTCTTCGGGTCATCGATCAGAACAAGTGTATCCAGTGCGGTACCTGCTATGAGTCCTGCCCTGTGGAGGCCATTGAGGAAGAATAAGCTTGATTTGGGGCTGTTTCGCAAGGCGAAACAGCCCCTTGAAATTAGTTGACGAATCTTTGAAGGACGGCTATAATGTTGTTGAAAGCGAGGGTTCGTTATGAAACTTATGATTGCATCAGACCTGCATGGGTCTGCTTTTTATGTGGAAAAGCTGCTTTCTGCTATGGAACTGGAGCAGCCGGATAAGCTTATACTACTGGGAGACCTTTTGTATCACGGCCCCAGAAATGATTTGCCGGAGGGCTATGCACCGAAAAAAGTCATCGAAATGCTCAGCGGCATTCAGAGCAGGGTTCTTAGTATCCGGGGAAATTGTGAGGCTGAGGTGGATCAGATGGTGCTCCCGTTCCCGGTGCTGAATGATTACGGCGTTTTGTTTGTGGACGGCATTACCATGTATTTAATTCACGGGCATAAAAACATGGATATGCCGGTGCAGAAGGGAGATGTGATTCTGTCCGGTCATACCCATGTACCGGTGCTGAGGGAGGAACAGGAAATTTATTATGGCAACCCTGGCTCTGTGTCTATTCCAAAGCAGAATTCTGTTCACGGATATCTGATTTATGAAAATGGTACCCTGTATCATCGAGGATTGACACAAGGAGATTTGCTTCCACCTCTTCACATTTTTAAAAACGTGTGATATAATATAGAAAATTGTTTATGGAGGGGCCAGCATGGAAGAGATCCTGGAAATTAAACAGCTGTTGGAGGAGGATCGTCCCGTGGGTTGGGACAGCCTGCCGGATATTGACCTGTATATGGATCAGGTGGTGAGCTATCTGCCCCGGCAGACGGTGGGCGGCAAGGCCCCCACCATCACCTCGGCCATGATTAACAACTATGTGAAGGATGGACTTCTGCCCCGGGCCTGCGGCAAGCGGTATCATAAAGAGCATTTGGGCTACCTGACTGCCATAGGACTCCTGAAAAATGTGCTGACCGTGAAGGATATGAAGCTGCTCCTCGGGAACATTGCCATAGAAGGGGAGGAGGAGCGGCAGTATGGCCGGTTTCTCCAGATGGTAGATGAGGCTTTTTCCGGTGTGAATCAGGGGATTGATGAAAATATGCCGGAGGAGGACTTGGCTACTGCCGCCATGCATATGGCGCTGGTTTCCTGTGCAGCGAAGACGGTCTGCGAGCATCTTTTGGGTGTTATCCAGGAGAAATTCCCGGAGGAGGATCCCAAGGTAAAAAAGGAAAAGGAAAAAGAAGCTGCCAAGAAGGCCAAGGCGGAACAGAAGGCCAAGGAGAAGGCAGAAAATGAGTGATAAAAAAGGTGCTGTCCTGTGGACGGCACCTTTTTTAAGTTATAGAGGCCTGTTATGCTTAAGAATCTATCGAATTTCTGCCATGTCATTGCACACCAGTGACCGACGTCTACTACGGTGGCAATCCGTATTCCACTTTTTACGCAGTCCTTAAATACGTACCCGCCAGAGGCTTCTCCTCAAGGAGAAGGCTCTTTGTGCTGCCGAACCAGCCCCCAGAGCCATTGGATATCTTCCTGGGACAGAGTTTTTGTCAGGAGTATGAATCCAAAATAAATCAGAAGGAACATCAGAGCAGAAAAGAGTGTTCCCGGTACCGTGGGGCGGACGGAAATATGATTCCATAAGAGCAGAAGACTTGCGCCCCAGGAGAGGGATGCTTTTACGGTGGCGTGGAAAGAAGGCAGGTAGCCTGTGACAAGAATCAGTCGCCGGATGCTTAGAAAGAAGTTGATGGCATGGGTCACAGTAAAGGACCAGAGATATCCCCCGATTCCGTACCCGGGCAAAAGCAGATAAAGAAACATGACATCCAGAAATGAAGTCAGGGTATTGTATCGGACCGTGTGAATCTGCTGGGAAAGACCCTTCAGCATACCGTCCACAATGGCATCGGTGTAGAGCATGACCACCAGAGGCGAAAAAATGCGGATATACCGGCCGGCTTCTTCACTTCGGAATAGTAAATACCCCATATCCTCCCCCAACAGCAGCCCCAAACCCGCAGCAGCCATGGCGAAGACCAGCGTAAAGCGCAGGCATTTGTCTGTTAAAAATTTTGTCCGTTCCTGCCGATTTTTTGCCCGGCATCGGGCCATTTCCGGCACCAGAAGGTCACTGAGGGAGTAGAGAATCACGGAGGGAAAGGTGATTACCGGGAACACCATGCCGCAGACTGTTCCGTAAGAAGCCAGCGCATGAGTCCCAACGGATTCATTTTTTCGAAGGCCCATGGGAACGATGATGTTTTCAATGGTGTTCAGGCCGTTTTTGAGAACATCGTTGCATCCAAGAGGAAGGGTCAGGGCCAGGAGTCGCTTCATCATGGGCCGGAATGGGGCAGGGGGGATGCCGGATATGGTTTTTATGTATCGGCGGAGCAGAATCGTAAAGCTCATCAGAGTGGCAACGCTGGAACCTAAGAAAATCTGGGTGCAGGGATCCGGTCCCAGGAATCCCGATTTAATGCCCAGAACCACCAGCAATATGGACATGATTCGTTCGAAGAACTCCAGCCCAACCAGCTCGGTGATCCGGCCAGCGGCGGTGTAAAAGCCGTTAAAAACGGCCCACAGCACCGTAATGGGCAGCCCCACAGCGAAGATACGAAGGGGAATGGCAGCGGTAGAATCCTGAATCCAGCGGAGGGACAATACATCAGCCAGAAGAAACAGGAGAAGCCCCACGAACAAACTGAGAATCAGGCCCCACACACAGCAGCACCGAATGGCAGTCCGCACCCCGGAGGGCCTGTCCCGTCCTGCCTCTTCGGCGGCAAGACAGGTGGCGGCAATTCGAACCCCGCCAGAGGCCAGCACCGCACCGAAGTTCCCTACGGTCATTATGAGCTGCATCCGGCCCAGTCCCTCTGCCCCCATGACCCCGGAAATATAGACCTGAAATACCATCTGTACCAGTCTCAGGCCCAGAGAACCTGCTGTCAGCAGCATGGCACCATAGAACATGGAATTTCGTCGCATCAGTCCGTCCATTTCGGTCACCCCCTTTTTAGCTTATGGAGGGGGAAGCGACGGTATGAAGAAAAATGAAAAAAGGTATTGACTTTGACCTTGCGTCAACCTTTATAATACCCTCAGAGGCCTCAATGATATCAAATGGAGGAAATGCAATGGAACTTTATACTGCGGGACAGCTTGCAAAGCTGTGCGGGGTCAGTGCCCGCACCATCCGATATTATGACCAGCGGGATATTCTGCCTCCCGCAGGCTACTCAGAGGGGGGCTACCGTCTCTACGATGAGAATGCCGTTAAAAGAATGCAGCGTATCCTGATGCTGAAATTTGCCGGATTATCGCTGGAGGACATTCAAAGCACCCTGCTCCTAGAAGAGGGACAGCCCTTTCTGGATGTGCTGGAGGATCAGCGGGAGCTGTTGATCCAGCGAAAGGAGCAGATGGAGCAGGTGATTCGTTTCTTGGAGGATGTGCAGAGTCAGAAGGGGGAAAACATTGATAAGCTGGTAGAAATGATGCAGATCATAAAGTCGGTCAATCATTCCGGCAGTACCTACCGCTTCTATGAGGCCAATGGTCAGAGAAATCTATATCCCTTTGAATTTAACCAGCTTCAGCTGGAGGAAGGAATGCAGATTCTGGATGCAGGCTGCGGTTATGGCTTGCTGTGGCGGCTTGGGTGGAATCGAATCCCCAGAAATCTTCATGTCACCATGGTGGATGTTTACAGGGGTGTTTTGGATCGCTTCAATGAATTCTACGATGAAAATGTCTCTAAGTTGGAGCCGGGTGCCGGATTTTTGTGCCTCAATCAGGACTTTGAACACATGGAATTCCGCAACCAGTACGACCGTATCATTTTGGCCTATGCCTACAAGTATATGAAATCCCCGGAGGAAACCATGAGGAAGCTTTACAACGAGCTGAAACAGGGCGGCTTTCTGATGCTGGTGGATGGCGGCGGGGATATTATGGAGGAATACGATGATCTCTATTACCAATATTCCGGGGAATACTGTCTAAAATCCCGCTGGGAGCGACAGCAAAAGAAGCGTGAGGCAATGAAACAGCTTTTGGAGCGTCAGTTTGACCGGGTGGAGCAGGTAGTATTTGAGAATCCCATTCAATTTGACCGACCCTTGGAGCTGTATCGTTTTCTTATGGATTCCTATGAGGAGCTGGTGGAGGAACTGAAAAAGCAGGGCATTGGATTTGTAAATTTCCTTCGGAAGTATATGGCGGAGCAGGGGACAGTTACATTCAATGCCAGGGTTTACATCTATCGATGCTATAAGGAGGAAGATAACATCGGCAAGACGGCTCTATGAGGCAATGGTATAAAATCGGTGAATTCTATATTCAGAAGTAACCCCGGTGCCACCGCAGTTTTCCTGTGGTGGCACCGGGGTTCATGGAATGGTTATTTCATCAGTTCGTCGGTGAGTTTTAGAATCTGAGGAGCGATTCGCTCCCGCTCTTTTTTCAGGGTGCGGTTGTAAATCGGATAGGCCAGGGAAAGAATCCCTATACCCAGGACTCCGGCGACAATGCCAACAGGCAGTGCCAGCGTACCCAGCAATGCGCCAAAATCAGACATAATCAGGCTCATACCAACACCCAAAAATAACGCCCCAATGGTGCCAACTACAATGGAAACGCCGCTGGCTTTTTTTGTAACCTGGGCATCCAACTTGCGGAGTATGGTCATTTTATCCTCTTCTTTGGGGGCGTATTTTTGGCGGATGGCTTCAATCTCCTGCTGCTGCTGTGCAGAATAGGTCATCTTAAATGTTTCTTGATTCTTCATGGTTTTGCTCCAAACTGTTTAAATTTCGATTGCCTGTTACGATCATATAGATTGCCATGGCGACGATGAACATGGATATTGCGCCGCCGCTGAGAGATAGAAATAGCTGGGTTGTCTGCGGGGTGCTCTGACCAAATGTGGCCAGCATGGTGCCTTCCAGTGTTACCATGGACACCAGTGCAGAGGCCAGAGAGATGGCCTTTGATGCAGAAAAAACAGGACTCCGGTATTTTCGATAACGAACTACGTTGACAATGGCCATAGTTAGAGAGGTGAAGGTATAGGCGGCCAGGGTGATGGTGGTGATCTCGTGGTGCCGAACCAGCCGGTTTTCGTAGATCATATAGAATATCATGGCGGACAGAGCCAGGTTTGTTGCTAGAAATACCCATCCGCAGGTGCGGTATCGGTGTAGTTCCTGTTTCATGTTAACACCGGGCTTGTGCTGGGCGGTGTGCCGTACCAGCATGAGCCGCATCAGGGCCAGAGAGATGTAGTAGGCGGCCAGTGCATAAAACCAGGGGGTTTTGTGATAAATACCAAGAGAAAGCTGAAGAATGCCGTAGGCACTGTTCCAAAGCACGTTGCCGGTCAGGGTCACCTGTGTACGAAGGTGAACGTCCTGGAGCCACCTATGGACATATTTGTTTTCGTGACGGAACTTTCGAAAAAAGCGATATATGGATGGAATACGGACGCTCCACAGCACCAGCGTGTAGGCGGACAGTACATAGGAGGCAATTCGCAGAGCCGATGTCTCCGGCAGAAAGACCATGCTATAGGTCAGAGCCGCTGTGGCGACAGGCAGCAGAAGCAGCAGTAAGGCGATAGGGGGAAAGAGCAGAACGTTCCAAAAGACCTTGCGGTTCATACTAATTCCTCCTGAGCTTTACGGTAAAGGTGGTACCCACCCCAAGGATGCTTTCTACCGAGATTTCACCACGGAGAATATCCACAACCCGTTTTACCAGAGCCAGGCCCAGACCGTTTCCCTGGGTGGCGTGGGAATTGTCCCCTTGATAAAACTTTTCGAAGATGTGGGCACCCACCTCTGGGGTCATGCCGCAGCCTGTATCTTGAATCTGCACCACAACACACTCCTGATTGGAGGACAGACGAAGAGAAACGGTGCCGCCTGCTGGGGTAAACTTAAAAGCATTGGAAAACAGATTGTTCCATACCAGGGATAAAAGCTCCTGATCGGCACAAATTCGCACGCCCTCCTCCAAATCCGTTTCGATATCTATGTGGGAATCCTCCCAGACATTTTCGTATTGGAGCAGACATTGACAAAGCTGTTCGCTTAAATCGAATTCCTCTGTTTTGGGGTATATGTTTTGATTCTCCAGCCGATTTAGCTTTAGAATATTGGTCATCATGTCGGTCATGCGTCGGCAGCCCTCGACAATTCCTTTGGCATATTGAAGCCGCTGGGGCTCTGGCAACTCCGGAGCTTGCAGCAGGGTACCATAGTTCTGGATGACAGACAGAGGGGTTTTCATTTCATGGGATACATTGGCGATAAAATCTGTCCGGAGGGTCTCTACACCCTGAAGCTCCTGGGCCATTTGGTTGAAGCACTGGATAATTTCCCGGAAGGTGTCGTCAAGGTGGGGCCTGGATTGGGTGTCGATCCGGACAGAAAAATCTCCAGCCATGATTTTTTCGGCTCCAGAGACGATTTGACGGATGGGTTTATCCACAGTGAATTTCCGGCGAAGTGTGTCAATGCAGGTAAACAGCAGACTAAGCAGCATCACATTTGCGAAGGTCAGCTTGGCTGCTGTGGAAAGGGTTTCCTCTGTCAGCTCAAGATGGATGCTTTCGGCCAGGGTGGAAACAAACAACGCCATGCAGCAGGTGGTTACAAAGGCCACCAACAGAAAAAACAGCGAATAGTGGTAAAGTCCACGGAGAAAGCGACGAAACAGATCATGGTGTGTCATTTCAGCACCGCCTTGTAGCCCAATCCGTGGACGGTTTTAAGCTCGAAATCCTGGCAGTTACATAGCTTCGCACGGAGCTTTGTCATATATACATCCACCGCTCTGGGGGCGGTTTCTGTATCCGGATCCCAAAACTCATCCATGAGCTGGGTTCTGGTAAATGTTTTCTTGGGGTAACTTAGCAATTTATAGAGAATGGAAAATTCACGATTTGTAAGGGGAATCTCTTCATCCCCCAGATAGGCCGTATGCTCATCCGCATCCATTAGAAAGCTGCCGATTTCCAGCTTTCTGGAGGCGGCGATTTTTGCACGGCGCAGCAGCGCACCGATCCGAAGGTAGAGCTCCTCCAGATCAATGGGCTTCACCATATAATCGTCCACACCGATTCGAAATCCCCGCTGCTTAGAGGAAATGTCGTCCCGGGCGGTCATAAATAAGATGGGGATGTCCCGGTTGGTGTCCCGGATGGTTTGGGCAAAGGAGAAACCATCTTCTCCCGGCAGCATAATGTCCGATACAATGAGATCAATGGTACCCATGTACAGGGCGTCATAGGCATCCTGTGCGGTCAGGCAGCCGATGGCCTCATAGCCGTTGGAAGTGAGAAAAGTGCACACCGTTCGGTTCAGCGCCTTATCATCCTCCAGCACCAAAATTTTAAACATAGCGTTCCCTCCAGAGTAATGGCCTTACAAGGATCATTATGCCACGGAAATGTTAAAGTTTTGTTTATCTTATACTATCACATTTTAGAGCGAAAGGATAATGCTTTTGAGAGGACGAAGAAGGGAAACGCAGTTTTTCCTTTTAATGCTTCTTTGCCTGTTCGTACCGGGCGTTTGCCTGTGCGGTTCGGGCTTTGGCGGCAGCGATCTCTTCCTGCTGCTGGGTAAGCTGCTGGGCTTTGCGTTGTGCAGGGGACATACAGGCTTCATCCCAGCTCTTTTTGCTGCTTTCCCTGGCTCTGGCCAGGGTGTTGTGTCCACGGTTCTCTTCAAAATGGGCACGGGTTTCTGCCCGTACTGCCTCCAGCTTGGCCTTGTCCACCTGGTGCTGCTGGGCAGCAGATTCCTTCATATCCTGAAATGCTTTTTTCATAAATTCAAACATGTGTTATCCCTCCATAATGCTGTTGCTGAGGGCGATGATCTTGTCCGCATACTTTTTTCGACGGGATGCTAAAAGCTTCTTGTAAATGGGATAGTTGATGCTGACCATCAGCATTCCAATCACGCCCACCACAATGCCGGGAATCATAGGCTGGGCCAGGCCAAGGACAGAACTGATGTCGGTCATAATCAGGCTCATACCACTGCCCAGAATAAGGGCTCCCAAGATCCCGAAGACAAAAGCAAAACGATTGGCCGGGGCTTTTGCCTGTTTGTCCAGCTGTTTCAAAGCATCCAGCTCGGTGTGTTCTCTTTCTGTGTACTGTGTGCGGATTTTCTGTACCAAATATTCCTGATCGTTGTTATGCATGGTTTCTGTCTCCTTTTCAAATGTTATGGCCCTATTTTATGCCGTGGGTGTTTTTGAAAGGTTGTAGAAGTGTTTGCGTTTTGTTAATTTTACTGCGAAAAAAGACACCATCCAAAAGGATGGTGTCTTGAATCCAGAAGAAATGATTATCTCTTGGAGAACTGGGGAGCACGACGTGCGGCCTTCAGACCGTACTTCTTTCTCTCCTTCATTCTGGGGTCACGGGTCAGGAAACCAGCGGCCTTCAGAGCGGCACGATACTCAGGGTTAACCTGGAGCAG
>CAZFXB010000028.1:0-16020 GCA_964522835.1 uncultured Oscillospiraceae bacterium | reverse complement strand
TCGTAGGAGGCGTTCTTGTTGTAGTTGCCGATCTTATCAGCCATGTGATACCACATACCTACTTCGCCAGTGAGAATTTTGGATTCGCTGGTCTGGCCGAAGTCATCGGAGATGGCGTAGAAGTCGCTGGCCATAAGACCCTCTTCGTACCACTGGTGGAGCATCTGGAGCAGCTCCTTATACTCCTCTGTCAGGAAGCTGGAGTATACGGTGCCGTCCTTCTGGAAGAAGTGGGTGCCAGTGGTCTGGAGCGTGTAGCCGGGAACACCATAGCCGCCAGCCAGGAAGGGGCCGCTCTGTACACTCTGGGGCATCCATACGGGGTAGGTGAGGCCGTCGTCCTTGAAGGCCAGAAGTACATCGTGGTATTCGTCGTAGGTGGTGGGCACGTCCAGGCCCAGCTTCTCCAGCAGATCCCCACGGATCACGTTGCCTCTTGCCTGAACATAGTAGTCGTTATAGCCGTTCATGAACAGAATCATGCCTTCGTCGTTGTAGGCATCCTTCAGGTTCTGATCGTCCTGGGCAATGTAGGCCATGTAGTTGGGGGCGTTTTCCTCCATCAGGTCGGTGAGATCGATGATGACATCGTCCTCATAGCCCTTGATGGCACCGCCGGTGTAGCTCTCGGCAAAGCCGCTGATGATGTCCGGATAGTCCTGAGAGGCCACCATCAGGTTGAACTTCTCGTTGGCGGTCATCATGTTCTGCTCCAGCAGTTCCAGGGTGATGCCGGTCTTTTCCACGATCAGGTTCATGATGGGGGAACCCATAACAGACATGCCTCCGGGAGGTGCAGAGCACCACATGGAGAAGGTGGCACCGTCGGAAATGGGCAGATCTACGGTCTCAGCCAGAACGAACTCAGTTTCCTCCACAACGGAGTCCTCTACAAGAGAAGCCTCCTCCGGGGGAACATAGTCATTGATGGGGGCCTCAGAGGAAACGGATTCCACCTGAGACTGGCTTTCGGTTTTCTCTTCGCTGGCCGTGGATGCTTTGGTGTCGCCGCAGCCTGCCAGGCAGGCAAGGCACAGAGCCAGGGTCAGCAACAGCGCAATGGCTTTTTTCATATTTAATTATCTCCTTATCGGCCAATCAAATGGTCTTATTTGCAGGCAACCATGTCCACCATCAGCTTGGCGTCCTTTACCAGCAGGTCAGGAACAGCTACCACGGTCATAGCGGGCTTGATGTCGGGGAAGAAGGTCTTGTAAACCTCGTTGAAGGCTTCGAAATCGCCCAGATCCTTCAGATAAACGGTGGTTTTTACGATGACATGGAGGCCCAGGAAGGCTTCCTTCATAACAGCCTCGCAGTTTTTCAGCACCTGAGCGGTCTGCTCCTTGATGCCGCCCTCCACCAGCTTGCCGGTGGCAGGATCAATGGGGAACTGCATGGCTACCTGGGTGGAGCCAGCCTGCTTCACACCCTGGCTGTAGTAGCCCAGGGGAGCGGGAGCGTTGGGGGTATAGAATTCTCTGTTCATGGATGATTCCTCCTTAGTAAGTTTCGTAGGGCTGGGGCAGATCTACATCCATAAAGGGTGCGATCTCCTGATCGTAGAAGTAGGTCTTGGTGAGGGGGGCATCGGTGGCCTTGTTCTTGTTGATGAACTCCCACTTCTGATCGAAGGTCTTGTACTCTTCGGGTACGTGCATCAAGGAATGGGTGAAGAAATCGTCGGTCCAGGACTTGTAGAAGAAGGAGCAGAGGATGTCGATCTGATGGAAGTGCCAGATGTACCACTTGTCATCCTGGCAGATGAACTCCACATAGAACTTCTCCCAGGCCCAGGAACCGGCCAGGTCGCCTACATGGCCGCCGGTCTCCAGACCGGGGCTCATCCACAGGGCCTTGGCGGTCTTGCAGTCGTCAGCCACCTCTACAAGGGGGGTGGTCAGGGTGTGAATCTGGAGCCGGCCACCGCCCATAATTCCGGCAGGGGGCATCTCGTGCTTCTCCTCAGCGGGAGGGCCGCCAGCGGGAGCGCCAGCAGGAGGGCCACCGGCGGGAGGACCACCAGCGGGAGGACCACCAGCGGGAGGGCCACCGGCAGGGTTCTCGCCAGCGGGAGCCTTGGGCATGGGGCCGCCGGGGAAGCCGCCGAAGGCACGGGCTGCAATCTCGTCGTAGCCGATATACTTGCCGCCGGGAACCTCGGCGGTGGTGGAAGCGTCCTTGTAGAACAGCTCTTTAATGGAATCAAAGTCGCTTACCGTGTAGTAATACTGGAATTTTGCCATAATATTCTGTACGGCATTGATGCCCAGCAGTTTTTTGACCTGCATTTCAAGTGTCATAGAAATCAGACTCCTTTTCGATTGATGAAGTTATTATACGAGGGGGGTAGGATAATGTAAAATAGGGATATTGCCCGGGTAGTATAACCAATTTGTAATAATAGATCAGGCCACACGCTGATAGTAGCGATCCAGTGCCTCCTGGTAGATGACACAGGAATCCTCCAGACCCATGTCACGAAGCTGCTCTACAAAGCCGTCCCACTGATCCATGGACATGGAGCCATCGATAAACCGGACAATGTTTTCGGAGATCATGGTGGAAATATCAGAGGTCAGAAGGGAGAATTCCTCCATCTCATCGGCAGACAGGGAAATGGCCTGGGGAATGTTGTAGGCACCATCGCTGGGGGTACCCTGGGTGCCCCAGAGTTCACGTGCGGTGTAGCCCACTTCGCTCCACATCTGCTGGGTGCTGGAGGTGCAGTAGATGCCGATGAAGGCATCGCTGATGGCGTTCATACGAACGGCCTGGCTCCAGCCTTCGGGGGCGTTTACGATGGCATCGGTGAAGGAGTAGGTACCGTCCTCGTTCTTAACATAGCTCTCGCCTTCAATGCCGTAGTTCATCAGGGCATAGATATCCTCGGTGTACCAGCAGTCCATCCATGCAATGGCGGTCTCCACATCCTGGCAGGCGGTGGAAACGGACATGCTCTTGGCGATCTGCACCAGGCTGCTGTCGTAGCCGATGTGAATCACATCGCCCTCGTTCAGCACAGGGTGGGCCATGGGCTGAAGGTCACAGTTGGGATCTGCATTGGACAGGGGATACTGATCCAGCTGGCGGGGGCTGCAATAGAGCATACCGATGTTGCCGGTGGCGAACATGGAGCTTTCGGCCATGTTGATGTTGGCACTGGTCATGCTGACAAAGTCAGAATCAATGAGGCCACGCTGATACCAGTCGGCCAGCATGGTGATATAGTCCTTATACTCCTCCGTCAGCAGGCTGGAGGTCACCTTTCCGTCGATCTGGAACAGGTGAGACTGGGGAGAGTCATCGGTGTAGCCGGGGACACCGAAGGCGCAAATCAGGCCCGTGGAGCTGGCTACGCCGTTGGAACCCAGGAAGATGGGGGCGGCACAGTCATAGTTGTTGTGGAAGGCCTCCAGAACGGTCTCGGTCTCTGCAATGGTCCTGGGCACGTCCAGGCCCAGTGCATCCAGCCAGTCCTGGCGGATGGCAAAGCCGTTGGATTCGATGTACTTGTCCTTGAACTGATAGAAAGCGGAAATATAGCCGCTGTCATCGGTACACATGGGATAGATATCGGGATCGGAGTTCATAATAGCCTTATAATTGGGAGCGTAGTCATCGAGATAAGGCTTCAGATCGATGAGCACATCGTCCAGAATGGCCTGCTCACCGCTGCCATAGTAGGTGACTGCGCTGGAAATCAGGTCGGTGTAGGACTGGGCTGCCATCATCAGGTTGAACTGCTCGTTGGCTACCCAGGTGCTGATCTGGAGGATATCCAGATCCACGTTGGTCTTTTCTGCCAGCTCGGTGAAGAACAGATGCTGGCTTACATCAGCAATCAGACCGGCAATGTCCGTGAAGGGCAGCCAGACGCTGAGGGGGGTCGTCTCCTCGGTCACGGGGAAAACGGCTGCGGGACGGACATACTCTGCAATGGCAGTGGTTTCCTCCTCCAGGACAGAGCCCTCTTCCAGGGTGCTTGCCGCTGCAGCGGGCTCCGATGCGGGGGCCTCCTGGGGAGCGGACTGCTCAGACTGGACAGCCTCGGAAGCTGCCGGGGTGGAGGCTGTTTCGCTTCCGCAGCCTGCCATAAGACCCAGCACCATCACCAGACTCAGCAGCAGTGCGATCATTCGTTTTGTCATATTGCTTCCTCCTAATAGATTGATATCTCCATTATAAGCCCCTTGATTTTCAAGGTAAAAGACGGATTTGGCCCGGGTAGTATAACCGATTTGTAATAATAAAAAAGGACTGCCACAGATGAGGCAGTCCCAAAGGTATTTTGCTTACATCAATTCAATTCCGGGTTTCCCCTGGAAGTTCTGGTAGTAGTCCCGTACCCCCTGCATGGCGGCGGTGGCGGATTTGTTAATATACCCCCCACGGAGCCAGGCGATGCCGATGATCCGGCGAAGGCCGGGATAGCCGATTTTTACGGTGGTTACGTGGTCCAGCTGGGCGTGATAGTTGCTGTAGTATTTCCGGTACAGGGTGGAGGCGGGCAGGAACATGATCCCCTGGTTGCGCCGCAAAAGCTCCCAGGGCAGATCAGAGTCCACGCCTTTAAAACGTATTTTGGGGTCAAAGCCCGCATTGAGGCAGCATTGCCGCAGATAGGTATCAAAGATGGAGCCGCCCTGGTTAAAGATAAAGGGCTCCCCTGCCAAATCGGTAAGGTCGATGGTGTCGGCCGCAGCAAATCGGCTGTCCCGGCTGACCACAAGCACATATTCTTCTTTCATCAGAGGCTGCCAGATCACGTTGGCACCCGTGTTTGGCTCGGTGGTAATGGCAAAATCTGCACCGTGCCGCTCCAGTGTGCGGACGATCTCCTCGTTTTCCATGATCCTGTGGAACAGCTGAATGTCCGGGTGGGTCAGCATGTATTGACAGCCAAAATCGGAAAACAGCTCCTCGGACAGAGACAGTGCCATGACGGGGCCACTGGCCTCCTGGGTACAGTCGCTGATTTCCCGCATGGCATCGTCATATTGGGAGAGCATCTGTTCTACACGAAACAGCATGACCCGTCCTGCGTGGCTCAGGTGAATTCGGTTGGCCTCCCGAATGAACAGCTGGGCCCCCACCTCCTGCTCTATGCGGCTGATGGCCCGGCTCAGGGCGGGCTGGGTGATATGCAGCACTTCGGCAGCTTTGGAAATGTGCTCCAGATGGGCAACGGTCTGAAAATATTGCAGATAAGAAAGTTCCATGGCTTGAATCATCCCCTTTCTTTCACCATAACCATTTCCGGCATAAATGTCAAGTACAATTATGCAAAAAATCAAATAACTTCTGATTTAGCATTACAATTTGTATATGCTCCACTGCTAAAAATCGCATTGTACAACCCCAGTGTGGTGTAGTATAATAAACAAAATGCGTGCGAAAGGAGTTTATGATATGAAATATCCTCATTTATATACCCCGCTGCAAGTGGGAACGCTTACATTTCGAAACAGAATTCTGTCCGGCCCCAATATGATGTGTGCCCTGAACCCGGATGGAACCCCTACGGACTACATGGTGGGCTACTATGCCGAAAAGGCCAAGGGCGGTGCAGCCCAGGTCACCGTGGGCGATACCCCGGTGGAGGAGCGGGGGTTCACTACCCCACGGCACCCGGTGCTGAATGCAGCCAATGTACAGAAGTGGTCAGAGGTGGCCCAGGCCATCCGGGAGCATGGAGCGATTGCATCTGTGGAGCTGAACCACGGAGGCCGGATCTCCAATACTGCTGTCACTGGGTATCAGACCCTGGGGCCTGTGGACGAAGTAAAGGCCAATGGCACTGTTGTAAAGGCGGCTACCCCCCAGGAGCTGGAGGAAATTGCAGCCGCATTTGGAAATACAGCAAGGCTGGCGGTACAGGCGGGCTATGATATGGTCATGCTCCACGGTGCCCATGGCTGGTTTCTTGGACAGATGCTGTCCCCCAAGTGGAATCGGCGGCAGGATGAATTCGGCGGAAGCCTCAGCAATCGGGCCAAGTTCCCCCTGATGGTCATCGAGCAGGTGCGAAAGGCTGTGGGAAAGCGAGTGCCCATCGAGTACCGGATCGGCGCAGAAATGATCGAGGGGGGCCTTTCCATTGAGGAAGTGGTGGAATTCTGTAAGATGATTGAGGATAAGGTGGATTTGATCCATGTGTCCGCAGGTCTCGACACTGACCCCAATTTTGCAGTGAAGACCCATCCCACCATGTTCCTGCCCCACATGCCCAATGTACATTTTGCGGAGACAGTGAAAAAAGCGGTGACCAAATGTCCGATCGTGACCGTGGGCTCTGTGACCACCCCTGCGGAGGCAGAGGAAATTCTGGCCTCCGGCAAGGCGGATGCGGTTGCCATGGTGCGGAGCCTGATTGCAGATCCCCACCTGCCCCAGAAGGGCCGGGAGGGCCGGGACGAGGATATTCGGCCCTGCCTCCGGTGTCTGGACTGCCTGACAGGAATGCAGACCAAGACCCGGTTTAACTGTGCGGTTAACCCCAGGGCAGGTCACGAATTTCGGCTGGATGCCCAGGAAAAGCCTGCCGCAGTGCCCAAAACCGTTCTGGTGGTAGGAGGAGGCCCCGGCGGTATGGAAGCGGCCATTACGGCCTGCGACCGGGGACATAAGGTGATTCTGGCAGAGAAAACCGAGGCATTGGGCGGGCTGCTCAAGTTTACGGATTATGATTCGTTGAAATCCGATTTGAAGCGGCTGAAGGACTATCTCATCTGTCAGGTGGAAAAGCGGGACATTGAGATTCGCTGCAACACCACCGTCACCCCGGAATATGTAAAGGCGTTAAAGCCGGATGCCCTGCTGCTGGCACTGGGCTCTGATCCTGTGGTGTTCCCCCTGCCCGGTATGGAAAAGGCCCAACATGCCACCACGGCATACACCAATTTGGATGCCCTGGGGGGCACCGTGGCGGTGATGGGCGGCGGCCTGGTGGGCTGTGAAACGGCCCTGTTCCTGGCAGAGACCGGCCGGGATGTGACCATTATTGAGATGCAGAACGAGGTGGCCCCGGAGGCCAACTGGATGCACAAGGTGGGAATGATGCAGGCATTTTCCCAGCAGAAGAACCTCCATGTCAAGACGGGGCTCCGCTGTATGGCGGTGACCGATGAGGGAGTAGAGGCCCAGGATCAGGATGGAAACCAGGTGACGATCCAGGCGGAAAGCAAGGTGTATGCGTTCGGTCAGCGGAGCGTGCCTGTGCTGGAGCTGCTGGGGCTGGATGTGCCCATCATTCGTGTCATTGGTGACTGCCATCAGGTGGGCAAGACCAACGGAGCCATATTTGATGGCTATCACAGCGCAATGGATATTTGATAGACCAACGGCGGCAAGCGAAAGCATCGCTTGCCGCTGTTTTTTCTGTTGACATGGAAGGAAAAAGAATTATAATTAAAACATACGTTTCAGAACGTATGATTTTGAATACGGGAGGAAATTAGATGCCGCCAAAGCCAAAGTTTACAAAGGAAGAAATCGTAGCTGCTGCGCTGGAGCTGGTGTCCGAGAAGGGGCTGGATGGGCTGACTGCCAGAGAATTGGGCGCAGCCCTGGGCAGCTCTGCCCGGCCCATTTTTACGGTGTTTGAGAATATGGAGGAGCTGCAGGGCGCAGTCAGAAAGGCCGCCATGGCCCGGTTTGAGCGATTTGCGAAGAAGCACCTTCCGGATATGCCCATCTTTAAGCAGGTGGGAATGCAGATGGTGCTCTTCGGCCAGAAGGAGCCCAAGCTGTATCAGCTCCTTTTTATGCAGGAGCAGGAGAATTCTACGGATTTTGACCATGTGTTTTCGCTGCTGGGAGATACGGCAGACCGATGCATCCAGGCCATAAAGGAAGATTACGGGCTAACCGCCCAGGAGGCCAAAGCGCTGTTTGAAAATGTGTGGATTTACACCTATGGCATTGGCACCCTATGTGCCACCGGGGTTTGTCGGTTCACAGAGGAGGAGCTGAGCCGACTTCTGACAGGCCAGTTCCAGGCAGTGATGGGACTGATCCGGAGAAAGGAAGAATAATATGCTGAGAATTGAACATCTGACCAAAGCTTATGGTGAAAAGAAGGCGGTGGATGACCTGAGCCTGCACATCCGGCCGGGAGAAATCTATGGATTCATTGGCCACAACGGAGCGGGTAAGACCACCACATTGAAATCCTGCTGTGGAATTTTGCAGTTTGACGCAGGCGATATTTTTGTAAACGGGGTATCCGTTCGGGAAAAGCCACTGATCTGCAAAAAAGAGATCGCCTATATTCCGGACAATCCGGATCTCTACGGATTTATGACCGGGATCCAGTACTTAAACTTTGTTGGGGATATTTTTGGTGTGGAGCCGAATTGCCGTCAGCAGCGGATTCGGAAATATGCCGATGCCTTTGAACTGACGGAGGCGCTGGGAGAGAGCATCTCTGCCTATTCCCATGGCATGAAGCAGAAGCTGGCCATTATTTCGGCCCTGATTCACGAACCCAGGCTGATCCTTATGGACGAGCCCTTTGTGGGGCTGGATCCCAAGGCGTCCCATTTGCTGAAGGAGCTTATGCAGGAGATGTGCCAGAGGGGCAGCGCCATTTTCTTCTCCACCCATGTGCTGGAGGTGGCAGAAAAGCTGTGCCATAAGGTGGCCATTATCAAGGGGGGCAAGCTCATTCGCTCCGGTACCATGGAGGAAGTGAAGGGGGATACCTCGTTGGAGGATGTGTTCCTGGAACTGGAGGGAGAAAAATGACGAAAGCCCTGCTGAAAAAACAGCTTATGGAGGTGTTCTCCTGGCTCTATCAGGATAAAAAGACCGGAAAGCTCCGGAGCAAAGGGGGCATTCTGGGCTATGGGGTCATGTATTTGCTTATTTTCGGTATGCTGGGGGTGTTATTCTTTCAAATGGCACAAGCCCTGTGTGCCCCCCTGACGGGGGCCAATATGGGCTGGCTCTACTGGTGCCTGATGGGGCTGATGGGAATTTTCCTGGGGGTGTTTGGCAGCGTGTTTAACACCTATGCCAGTCTCTATCAGGCGGGGGACAATGATCTGCTGCTGGCCATGCCCATTCCTGCTTCCAGAATTCTGCTGATGCGGATGCTGGGGGTCTACACCATGGGACTGATGTATGAACTGATGGTGATGATCCCGGCGGTGCTGGTTTGGTTCTTGACGGTACCCCAGAATTGGAAAACGGTTCTGGGAGCAGTGGTGAGCCCGCTATTACTGTCGGTGGTGATTCTGGTGCTGTCGGCGGTGTTGGGGAGGGTAGTGGCCCTTATCAGCGGACGGCTGAAAAATAAAAATATGATTACCGTGGCGGTGTCTATCCTGTTTATTGTGGCCTACTCTTATTGCTACAGTAAGGCCTACGCTGTGCTTCAGGACATTCTGATGAACCCGGAGGGCTTCGGTGGGAAAATGAAGCTTTACCTGTACCCCATGTACCGGATGGGTCTGGGGGCAGAGGGGGATATCCTGTCCCTTGTAATCTTTGCCGTTCTTGTGGGGGCGGCTGCGGCGCTGTGTTATGCTGTGCTGGTAAAAAGCTTTCTGGGGCTGGCTACGGCGAACCCTGGAAGCCGCCGGAGCGTGTATAAAGAAAAGCGTGCAGCAGGTCGGTCGCCCCGGAGGGCCCTTTTGGGCAAGGAGCTTTCCCGCTTCTTCGGCAGTGCAAACTATATGCTCAACTGCGGTCTGGGAAGTATCTTTATGCCTGTAGCGGCTGTGGTGCTGCTGTGGAAGCAGGGGATGGTGCGGGAAATGATGGCGCTGCTGCCGGAGAACCTTTGGCCCTTGCTGGGAGCGGCGGCCATCTGTACCATTGCAGCCATGAATGACACTACGGCCCCATCTGTTTCACTGGAGGGGAAGAATCTGTGGATACTTCAGTCCCTTCCGGTGGCAGCACCGGATATTCTGATGGCCAAGCTCTGTATGCACCTGGTATTGACCATGCTCCCGGCGATTCCGCTGGTGGCAGCGGTGGAATGGGTGTTGAAGCCGGGGCTCCTTTATGGAATCCTGATTCCGGTGGTGGGGGCGCTGTTTATTCTGCTTATGGGAGAAATTGGCCTGGCGGTGAATTTGAAGCTGCCCAGTCTGAACTGGACCTCTGAAATCGTCCCGATTAAACAGTCTGCTGCTGTAAGCATCGCCCTGTTTGGAGGCTGGGGCGTGGTGCTGGTTCTGGGGGGGCTGTATTACCTGGCAGGTGCCTGGTTGGGCGAACTGGGAGTTTTCCTGGGGGCCTGCGGAATGCTGGCGATTGCAAGTATCCTCCTTTTACGCTGGCTTCTGATCCGGGGAAGTCGGATTCTGGAAGCCCTGTGATGCAGGGATACCTTCATATTTCTTGACTTCTGAGGAGGAACAGAGTATTATGAAAGGGAAGTACAATTAGGAGGAATGAATTATGCGCACAAAGGTATTTTTCTCAAAAACCATTACCCCGGAAAAGGTTCTGGAACTTTTCCAGCAGATCGATAAGGAGCTTCCCGGCAAGGTAGCCATTAAGGTACACTCCGGCGAAAAGGGCAATCAGAACTTCCTGCGGCCCGATTTCTGGAAGCCCATTATTGACCATGTGGGCGGAACTGTGGTAGAGTGCAACACTGCCTACGATGGAGAGCGGAACACCACCGCAAAGCACATCAAGCTCATAAAAGAGCATGGCTGGGACAGCTATTTCCCCGTAGACCTGATGGACGCAGAGGGGCCGGATATGAAGCTCAGTATCCCCGGCGGCAAGGTAATCAAGGAAAACTACGTGGGTAAAAATCTTCAGAACTACGATTCCATGCTGGTGCTGTCCCACTTTAAGGGCCATCCCATGGGTGGCTACGGCGGTGCTCTGAAGCAGCTGTCCATCGGTGTGGCCTCTTCCTATGGCAAGGCCTATATCCACGGTGCCGGTGTACCGGAGGATATCTGGACTGCCGACCACGATCTTTTCCTGGAGTCCATGGCTGATGCAGCAAGCAGTGTGGTGGACTACTTCAAGGGCAACATTATCTACATCAATGTGATGAAAAATATGAGCGTGGACTGTGACTGCTGCGCTGTGGCAGAGGATCCCTGCATTGCGGATATTGGCATTCTGGCATCCACAGACCCCATCGCCATCGATCAGGCCTGCATCGATCTGGTTTATGCCTGCACCGACCCCGGTCGGCCCCATCTCCTGGAGCGGATCGAGAGCCGGAATGGTGTCCATACCATCGAGGCCGCCGCAGCCCTGGGCTTCGGCACGAGAGAGTACGACCTGGTGGAGATTGATTGATCTTCCCGGGGAAGCATCGCCGTTTACACATGAAGAATATCGGTTTTTAATAGTTAACTGCCACTCGAACGCTTTTTGAGTGGCAGTTAACTATAATTATGATACATTAACGGCTGAAAACACCCCCAACCGGCTGCGGTTGAGGGTGTTTTGAATCTTACTTACTGTTGGTGGGCTCCTTCAGCTGGACATCGTGGGCACCGCCCTCCACAATGGAGACGGAGGAAACCAGAGTCAGCTTGGCCTTCTGCCGAAGCTCGGGCAGAGAAAGGGCACCGCAGTTACACATGGTGGAACGAACCTTGGAAAGGGTGGTGGCCATGCCGTCTGCCAGAGCACCGGCATAGGGCACGTAGGAGTCAACACCCTCGACGAAGCTGAGTTTTGCAGCACCGCCCATGTCGTAGCGCTGCCAGTTCCGGGCACGGGCACTGCCCTCGCCCCAGTACTCCTTCATATAGTTGCCGTTAATCAGCACCTTGTTGGTGGGGGACTCATCGAACCGGGCAAAGTAACGGCCCAGCATACAGAAGTCTGCACCCATAGCCAGAGCCAGGGTCAGGTGATAGTCGTGCACAATGCCGCCGTCGGCGCAGATGGGCACATATACGCCGGTCTCCTCAAAATACTTGTCCCGCTCGGCTGCCACATCGATGACTGCGGTGGCCTGACCACGGCCGATACCCTTGGTCTCACGGGTGATGCAGATGGAGCCGCCGCCAATACCGATCTTCACGAAGTCAGCACCGGCGTCAGCCAGGAACCGGAAGCCCTCGCCGTCTACCACGTTGCCTGCGCCCACCTTTACAGTGTCGCCGTAGTGGTCACGGATCCACTTCAGGGTCATGGCCTGCCACTCAGAATAACCCTCGGAGGAGTCGATTACCAGTACATCTACGCCGGCCTCCACCAGAGCGGGAACACGCTCGGCGTAGTCACGGGTGTTGATGCCGGCACCTACCACATAGCGCTTGCTGGAATCAAGAAGCTCAATGGGGTTGGACTTGTGTGCATCGTAGTCCTTCCGGAATACGAAGTACAGCAGATGGCCGTCCTTGCTGAGAATGGGCAGGGCGTTCAGCTTGTGATCCCAAATGATGTCGTTGGCATCTTTCAGGGTGGTGCCTTCGGGGGCAGAGATGATCCGATCCAGCGGGGTCATAAACTGGGAAACGGGGGTGGAGGGATCCATCCGGCTTACCCGGTAGTCACGGCTGGTGACAATACCCAGCAGCTTGCCGGTGCCGGTGCCGTCGTCGGTAACAGCCATGGTGGAGTGGCCGGTGCGCTCCTTCAGCTCCAGTACGTCGGCCAGCGTGTTTTCAATTTTCAGGTTGGAATCGCTGACTACGAAGCCGGCCTTGTAATTTTTGACTCTGCGAACCATTTCAGCCTGCTGTTCGATGGGCTGAGAAACATAGATAAAGGCAATGCCGCCCTCTTTCGCCAGGGCTACACCCATTTTCTCGCCGGAAACGGACTGCATGACAGCGGAAACCAGGGGCACGTTCATGGTCAGGGGGCACTTTTCGCCCTTCTTGAACTTGACTACAGGGGTCTCCAGGGAGACGGCAGTGGGGATGCACTCCTTGGAGGAGTAGCCGGGTACCAGCAGATACTCGCTGAAGGTACGGGAGGGTTCAGAATAGTAGTAAGCCATTTAATTACCTCTTTCCATAATTTTTTTATTTACAGGCTGAAATAATCCTTGGCGGACGCAAACAGTCTAAGATCATAGTTACCGGGGACATTGCTGTAGAGACCGTCGCCGATACGCTCGGCGTGGCCCATCTTGCCGAAGACACGGCCATCGGGGGAGGTGATGCCCTCCACGGCCCAGACAGAGCCATTGGGGTTGAAGTCCACATCCATGGTGGGGGCTCCACTGAGATCCACATACTGAGTAGCGATCTGACCGTTGTCAGAGAGCTTTTTCAGCAGGTCACTCTTACAGAGGAACCGGCCCTCGCCGTGGGAAATGGGCACGTTTACGATATCACCCACCTGCATCTTGCTGAGCCAGGGAGACTTGCAGGAGGCAATCCGGGTACGGACGATCTTGGACTGATGCCGTCCAATCACGTTAAAGCTGAGGGTGGGACAGGTTTCATCGGTGTCGATGATTTCACCGTAGGGGACAAGTCCCAGCTTAATGAGGGCCTGGAAGCCGTTGCAGATACCCAACATCAGGCCGTCCCGCTGCCTTAAGAGATCCATGGTGGCATCCCGCACCTCCGGATTCCGGAAGAAGGCGGTGATAAACTTACCGGAGCCGTCAGGCTCATCGCCGCCGGAGAAGCCGCCGGGGATAAAGATGATCTGGCTTTCCTTGGCTGCCTTGGAGAACCGGGATACAGAGTCGGCAACACCCTGGGCGCTCTGGTTGTTGATGACCAGAATCTCCGTGTCAAGACCTGCTCTCTGGGCGGCCTTGGCAGAGTCATACTCACAGTTGGTGCCGGGGAATACAGGGATCAGCACCTTGGGCTTCACGATTCCTGCCTTGGGAGCAGCGGCAGCTGCGCCGGAGAAGGACAGCACGGGAACCGGGCTGGGATCCACCGGGGTGCGATTGGGGTAAATGTCCTCCAGAACGCCCTCGTTCAGAGCCAGCAGTTCCTGGATGGAAGCTTTTTCGCTACCCAAATCGATGATGGCTTCAGCAGTGGTAACACCGATGTTTCTACCGGTGGAAACATCCTCGGTCAGCTCTGCCACAATGGCGCCGTAGGCAGGGGCAAACCAGTTCTCCTGGGATTCGGCCTGGAAGCCAATGCTGTTGCCAAAGGACATCTTCATCACAGCCTCGGCTACGCCGTTTTCTACGGCCCAGGCGGCCTTCACCTTGCCGGCCTGATGAAGCTGATAGAGATCTTCCCAGGCTTTTTTCAAGGATTCGGGGTCATTGTGGTCGGTTCCGAACACATAAACAGGGTGGCCGGGGGCCTTAAATTCGGGAGAAAGCACCTCATTTGCCTTCAGGGGGGCGATGGCAAAGGAAATCAGGGTGGGCGGCACATCCAGATCCAGGAAGGTTCCGGACATGGAGTCCTTGCCGCCGATGGCGGCGGCACCCAACTCCAGCTGGGCATCCAGCGCACCCAGCAGAGCGGAGAAGGGCTTGCCCCAACGCTCCGGCTCCTGACGGAGCTTTTCGAAGAACTCCTGCAGGGTGAGATATGCCTTCTTATAGTCTGCACCGGCGGCCACCAGTTTTGCCATGGAATTATATACCGCCCCGTGGGTACCGGTATAGGGATCAATCATCATCTGATCGGGGTTTAGGCCCCAGGCCATAACGCTGGCCTGGTCGGTTTCCTGACCGGGCAGGGTGGGCAGCAGGGCTGCCATAGCCTGGGCAGGGGTACGCTGGGTCTTGCCGCCGAAGGGCATCAGCAGGGAACCGGAGCCGATGGAGGCATCAAACCGTTCCACAAGACCACGCTGGGAAGCGGAGCGAAGGCTCTTGGCCATATCCCGCAAAGAGGAAACGCTGCTCTTTGTTATGGCACTCCGGTCTTTCCGGGAGACGGATACCTGTGCGTGCTTTACAGCGCCGTTGGTGTTCAGGAATTCCCGGGACAGATCTGCAATAACTGCTCCGTTCCACTCCATCACCATGCGGGGCTCTTCGGTGACCACAGCAACAGGATAGGCCTCCAGATTTTCGGCCTGAGCAGCGGCAATAAAGGTATCTGCGTCCTTGGCCTCCACCACAACCGCCATACGCTCCTGGGACTCGGAGATGGCCAGCTCGGTGCCGTCCAGACCCTCGTACTTCTTCCGAACTGCGTCCAGGTTGATTTTGAGGCCGTCGGCCAGCTCGCCAATGGCTACGGATACGCCGCCTGCGCCGAAGTCGTTGCAGCGTTTGATGAGCCGGGTCACATTGCTGTCCCGGAACAGACGCTGAATCTTCCGCTCCTCGGGGGCATTGCCCTTCTGAACCTCAGATGCCATGGTGGTAAGGGACTTAAGATTGTGGCTCTTGGAGGAGCCGGTGGCACCGCCGATGCCGTCACGGCCGGTGCGGCCGCCCAAAAGGATCACCACATCCCCAGCGGCGGGACGTTCCCGACGAACGTTATAGGCAGGAGCAGCGGCCACAACGGCACCGCACTCCATACGTTTTGCAATATAGCCCTCGTGATAGACCTCGGCCACGTGACCGGTGGCAAGACCAATCTGGTTGCCGTAGGAGGAATAGCCAGCGGCAGCAGTCTGGGCGATTTTTCGCTGGGGCAGCTTGCCGGACAGGGTCTGGTTCAGCGGTGTGCGGGGATCACCGCCGCCGGTAACACGCATGGCCTGATGTACATAGGCACGACCGGACAGGGGATCACGGATACAGCCGCCGATACAGGTGGCAGCGCCGCCGAAGGGCTCGATCTCTGTGGGATGGTTGTGAGTCTCGTTCTTGAACATGAGGAGCCAGTCCTGATCCTGACCGTTTACGGTGGCGGTCACATGGATGGAACAGGCGTTGATCTCTTCGCTTTCGTCCAGCTCTGGCAGCAGGCCCCGCTTTTTCAGGGTCTTGGTGCCGATGGTAGCCACATCCATCAGGGTCTGGGGCCGCTTTGCGGCCTTTTCTTCGCCGTAGACCTCCACCCGGGCGGCAAGATACCGATCGTAGGCGGCCTGAATCTCAGGATCGTGGATCTCTACCTTGTCCAGATGGGTGGAGAAGGTGGTGTGACGGCAGTGGTCAGACCAGTAGGTGTCTACCACACGAATTTC
>CAZFXB010000027.1:0-16321 GCA_964522835.1 uncultured Oscillospiraceae bacterium | reverse complement strand
TCAATTTTGGCACCAGACTCAGCGGTGATCTTCTGGATAGTCTTGCCGCCGGAGCCGATGACCTCACGGATCTTCTCCACAGGAATCTTCATGGAAATCATCTTGGGAGCGTACTCGCTGACTTCCTTTCTGGGCTCTGCGATGCAGGGCAGCATGATCTGATCCAGAATCTCAAGACGAGCCTTGCGGCAGATCTCGAGGGCGTTCTCGATGATCTCCATGGTGAGACCGTCGTTCTTCAGATCCATCTGGATGGCGGTGACACCCTCGGTGGTACCGGCAACCTTGAAGTCCATCTCACCGTGGAAGTCCTCTACACCCTGAATGTCGATGAAGGTACGGAAGTTGTCACCCTCGGAGATGAGGCCGCAGGAGATACCGGCAACGGGCCGCTTAATGGGCACACCGGCATCCATGAGGGCCAGAGTAGTGCCGCAGATGGAGCCCTGAGAGGTACTGCCGTTGGAGGAAAGCACATCAGAGACCACACGGATGGCATAGGGGAACTGCTCTACAGGAGGCAGCACAGGAGCCAGGGCCTTCTCAACCAGAGCGCCGTGACCATACTCACGACGGGAGGTGGAGCGGCTGCCCCGGGCCTCGCCGGTGGAGAATGCGGGCATGTTGTAGTGGTGCATCCAACGCTTGCCCTCTTCGGGGAAGATGGTGTCCAGCTTCTGCATAGCGGACAGGGAAGCCAGGGTGCAGACAGAGAGAACCTGAGTCTGACCACGGGTGAACAGGCCGGAGCCGTGTACTCTGGGCAGAACAGAAACCTCGGCAGCCAGAGGACGGATCTGGTCGGGGGTACGGCCGTCTACACGCTTACCCTCCATAAGCCACTTCTTGATGACCTTCTTCTGCATCTTGTACAGGCAGACCTCAATGTGCTGGTCATAGTCCTCGTACTTTTCAGCGAACTTCTCAGCGAAGTCCAGACGGATGGCGTTGAGACGATCCTCACGGATGTTCTTGTCATCGGTATCGAGAGCGTACTCGATCTGATCAAGGCCATAGGCCATCAGATCATCCAGCAGGTCGTGGTTGACGGCGGCCTTCTCGAAGGTGAACTTGGGCTTGCCGATTTCAGCAACGATCTCGTTGATGAAGGCAACAATCTGCTGGTTGGTCTCGTGGGCCAGCTTAATGCCGCCCAGGAGGATGTCCTCGGGGATCTCATCGGCCTCGGTCTCGATCATAACTACCTTCTCGGCAGTGGAGGCGATGGTGACGAACATCTTGGCAGCCTCACGCTGAGCGTAGGTGGGGTTGACGATATACTCGCCGTCCAGATATGCCACCTGGGTGGTAGCCATGGGGCCGTTCCAGGGAATATCGGAGTAAGCAGTGGCGATGAATGCGCCCAAGGAAGCAACCACCTCGATGGAGTTGTCCTGGTCGTTGGAAAGTGCGGTGCAGGTGATGACCACATCGTTCCGCAGCTCATCGTCAAAGAAGGGGCGCATGGGCCGGTCGATAAGACGGCTTACCAGAACGCCACGCTCGGAGGGGCGGCCCTCACGGCGGAGATATGCGCCGGGGATACGGCCAACAGAGTACATACGCTCCTCGAAATCAATGGTGAGGGGGAAATACTCAATGCCGGACTTGGGTGCAGCGGAAGCCACAGCGGTGGTGAGCACCACGGTGTCGCCGTAGCGGCAGATGCACTCGCCGTTACAAAGCTCGGCTACCTTACCGGTGATGACGGTGAAGGGACGACCGCCAATTTCGGTCTGGAAAACGTGCTGGTTGGGGAATTCTTTTTTTGTTACCATAGAATAAACCTCCTGTTATTTTTTGTGGGCACAGGATGTTTAGCACTTGAAACAGGGCCTCGAAGCGGGGGCACTCTTTCAACTGCTAAAACAAATCCTGCACCATGGACTGTGACTGCATAAAAGGCGGCTCCGAAGAGCCGCCCTTAGATGCAATCGGAACCTTCCTTGCCGGGCGGCAAAGGGGTCTCTTACTTACGCAGACCCAGTCTGGCGATGAGGGCACGATAACGGTTGATGTCCTTCTTTGCCAGGTAGTCCAGCAGGTTGCGGCGCTTACCAACCATCTTCAGCAGGCCACGACGGCTGTGATCGTCATGGATGTGGGTGCGGAGGTGATCGGTGAGCTCGTTGATGCGGTAGGTCAGGACTGCAACCTGAACCTCGGGGGAGCCGGTGTCGCCCTCGTGGGTAGCGTACTCAGCGATAATCTGATCTTTTACTTCTTTGCGGATCATAATATTGTTCCACCTTTCATTTATTTTCCCTAAGCTAAGTGCCGGGCGGGTGAATACCGCATGGCGGCTGTATCCCGGGACTGGGCCATAGGGCATACCTCTAAATTATACCACGAAATTGCAGTTTGTAAAGCAAAATTTTAAAAAAATTTGGGAAAAAACATGGGTAGGTTTTTCCACTGAAATAGCAGGGGAAATTGGCTCCTTTTTAAAATGCAAAATCACAAAATTCTCCCCATTTTTCTTCCCGAAAAACGGCAGATTGCTAAAAATGAAAAACAAACAAAGAAAACGATTGACAAAATGAATTTACTTTAGTATTCTAATGCCATAAAGAATAATCTTCAAATGCAACGACGAGGAACAGTACTCATTTTTCCCTGATTCAGAGAAGGCACGGCTGGTGAAAGTGCCCATCAAAGAAATGAAGAATCTCACCTCTGAGCAGCGTGCTGAAGGCGAATGGTTCGCCCTAGGTTACGACGGGTTCCACCGTTATATGGACGATCTGTACTGGTTTGTGCGGATCTGAGGGCCCGATTTTCGGGAATTTAGGTGGTAACGCGGAGAAAGCTTCGTCCTATGATTGTGGGACGGGGCTGTTTTTTATACTTTCTACAGAACGACGAAAGGAGTTTCTCTATGACAACTGGCGCAAGAGCCCTAATTGAAAGCTTAAAACGGGAGGAAGTTCAGGAGATTTTCGGCTATGCCGGAGCTACCATCTGCCCGGCGGCAGATGCCCTAAAGGACTCCGGAATCCATTATACTCTGGTTCGAACCGAGCAGAATGCAGGCCACATGGCCTCCGGCTATGCCCGGATTTCCGGAAAAGTCGGCGTGTGCATGGTAACCTCTGGCCCGGGGGCCACGAATTTGATTACCGGTATTGCCACCGCCTATATGGACTCAATTCCTATGGTGGCCATTACAGGCCAGGTGGAGAGCTATCTTTTGGGAAGAGATATCTTCCAGGAGGTGGATATGACCGGTGCGGTGGCTCCCTTTATTAAGCACAGCTATCTGGTGAAAAATGTGGAGGATATTCCACGGGTGGTGAAGGAAGCCTTTCATATTGCTTCCACAGGGCGGCCCGGCCCGGTGCTCATCGATATTCCCATTGATGTGCAGAAAACAGAATTTGAGCCGGAGTATCCGGATGGGGTGGACATTCGGGGCTACAAGCCCTCGGTGAAGGGAAACCTCAAGCAGGTGAAGCGGGCTGCTGAGGCCATCCATCAGGCAAAGAAACCGGTGCTATGTCTGGGGGGCGGCGTTATCAGCGGAAACGCCATCGAAGAAGCCCTTCGGTTTGCGGAGGTTTCACAGATTCCCATTGTTACCACCATGATGGGCCTGGGGGCTGTGCCCACGGAGCATCCCCTGTACATGGGCATGATCGGTTCCTTCGGCACCCCCTGTGCCAATCGGACATTAAATAATTCTGATCTCCTGATTCTGGTGGGCGCCAGAGTGGCCAACCGGGCCATCTTGGCCCCGGGGGAGATCGGACGGAAAATGAAAACCATCCACATTGATGTTGACCCGGCAGAGATCGGAAAGAATGTCAGTACCACAATTCCAGTGGTAGGAGATGTAAAGGTTGTATTGAATCAGCTGATGGAAGAAAAGCCGGAGGCCCAGACCCAGAATCTGCTGGAGCTTCAGCAGGCCCGGCAGCAGGAGCTTGTGCGGCCCCTTCCCACAAAGGCTGGCTTTGCCCATCCCGCCCGGATCGTCCGGGCTCTGGGAGAGATGCTTTCTGAGGATGCCATTTGCTGCGTAGATGTGGGACAAAATCAGATTTGGACCTGCAAGCATCTTCGGCAGAAGCATGGCCGTTTCTTGACCACCGGAGGTCTGGGCACCATGGGGTATTCCCTTCCTGCGGCCCTGGGCGCTTCTGTGGCAGACCCGGAGAAAGAAATCGTTGTGGTATGCGGTGACGGCAGCTTCCAGATGTTTATGAATGAGCTGAGTACCCTGAGAAACCTGGATGCCAAAGTCAAGATTGTTATGATGCAGAACAACGTGTTGGGACTGGTAAATGAGATCCAGCACAGCAGCTACTCCGGGCCCTTCGGAGTTGCATTGGATCATTCCCCGGATTTTGCCGCCCTGGCAAATGCCTACGGCATAAAAAGCGGCGAAATTCGTGAGGATGATGAGATCGATGCAAAACTTGAGGAAATGCTGTCTTATGATGGGCCCTATTTGATGATTTGTCATGTGGATCCGGATGCAAAAACCGGAGACTGAGAAAGGAGGCAGGAGATGAAACAGACCATTTCAATTCTGGTAGAAAACCAGCCGGCAGTTTTGAACAAAATCACCGGACTGTTCTCCCGCCGGGCCTTCAACATTGAGTCTCTGGCAGTGGGGGTAACCGATGACCCCAGTATTTCCCGCATTACAATTATTGTGGACAGCGGCAACAGCGTGGTAGAGCAGGTGGAAAAACAGCTCAATAAGCTGGTGGATGTGATTAAGGTACGCACACTGGACGAACATAAGATGATCGGGCGGGAGCTTATGATTATCAAGGTATCCTCCACCACCAAAACCAGGGTGGATATTATGAACCTGTGCCAGATTATGGGGGCGAAGATTCTGGATGTGTCCGCCACCTCTATGACCCTGGAGCTCAGCGATAACACAGAACGACTGGAGCTGTTCCAGAGCCTGCTGCGGCCCTTCTCCATTTTGGAGGTGGCCCGAACCGGACTGATTGCCGTTCAAAAAGGCGGCGGGAAAATTTAAAGGAGGACAATATGAAGGTTAAATCCACAGTTGCCATCATGGAATGCCTGCTGGAGCAGGGGGTGGATACCGTTTTCGGCTATCCCGGCGGTGCCATCCTCAACATCTATGATGAGCTTTACAACTATAAAGATAAGATCAAGCATATTTTAACGGCCCACGAGCAGGGGGCATCCCATGCAGCCGACGGCTATGCCAGATCCACCGGAAAGGTGGGAGTGTGCTTTGCCACCTCCGGCCCCGGTGCCACCAACCTGACCACCGGTATTGCAACGGCTTACTATGATTCGTCTCCTGTGGTGTTTATCACCTGCAATGCCACAGAGAACCTTCTGGGCAAGGATTCCTTCCAGGAGGTGGACATTACCGGTATTGCAATGCCCATTACAAAGGCAAACTACCTGGTTCGTGATCCGGAGACCATTCCGGATATTATGCGGGAGGCCTTTGCGGTGGCGGCCACAGGACGGCCCGGTCCGGTGCTCATTGACTTTCTGAAAAATGTGACTGCGCCCAATGTGCTCATTGATTATGAGCCCATGGAGCGGAAGGATCATATTCATTCCGGACGGCTCAAGTCCCTGACCCGACGGATTGGCTGGGATATTAAAACCCCGGAGCCCAACCATGAGGACATTCGTATTCTGGCAGATATGATAAAAGCCTCGGAAAAGCCCCTGCTGCTTTGCGGCGGCGGTGTGGTTCGGGCCAGAGCCCATGAGGAATTTAAAGCTCTGGCTGAAAAAATAGACGCACCGGTTGCCATTACCGTCATGGGTGGAGGCGGATTCCCCGGAGGAAATCCCCTGTCTACCGGTATGATCGGGATGCACGGCTCTCAGGCATCTAACATCGCCTGCGACAACTGTGATCTTCTGATTGCAGTGGGCAGCCGATTCTCGGATCGGGTGGCCCTGGATCCGGAAAGCTTTGCCTGTCAGGCAAAAATCGTCCACATCGATATAGACCGGGCTGAGATCGACAAAAATGTGAAGACCGCACACCATATCATTGGAGATGCCAAGCGGGTGCTGGAGCTACTCAACGAAATGGTGGAGGAGAAGCATAACGATCGATGGAAGGAGTTTGTATTCTCCTATCCCAAGCGGGTGGCCTACTCTGATCGGGAGGGGGAGCTTACCCCCCAGCAGGTTCTGGAAACCATCCGGCAGATGGTACCGGGAGATTCCATTGTGGCAACAGATGTGGGCCAGCATCAGATGTGGACCATCCAGCATTTTAATTTTGACTATCCCGGCCAGCTTCTGACCTCTGGCGGCTTTGGTACCATGGGCTTTGGCCTGGGCGCCGCCTTGGGTGCCAAGCTGGGCAATCCGGAGAAAACCGTGATCCATATCACCGGTGACGGATGCTTCCGGATGAATGGCCAGGAGATGGCCACCGAGTCTCATTACGATATCCCGGTGATTACCTTTGTGTTTGACAACCGTACTCTGGGTATGGTTCGCCAGTGGCAGAATCTGATCTATGAGAAGCGATTCTCCCAGACAGATCTGGACTTTGCTCCGGATTTTGTAAAGCTGGCTGAGGCATACGGCCTGAGAGGCCGCCATGTATCCAATGTGGAAGAGCTCCAGGAAGCCATCAAAGAGGCACTGGAGTGGGGCCACGGGTATGTGGTGGACTGCCTGATCGATACCGATGAAATGGTACGGCCCATGGTGGGCGGCGGGCAGCCAATTACCAACTTCATGCTGATTTAAGGGGAGGTGCGCTGAATGAATCAGGAAAAAAAGGCATATACCCTGTCGGTTCTGGTGGAAGACACCCCCGGTGTGCTTTCCCAGGTGGCCCGACTGTTTTCCCGGAAGGGCTATAATATCGAATCCATCTGCTCTGGCCCCGGTATCGAGCCGGGAACTACCAGAATTTCTGTGGTGGCACTGGTGGATGAAAAAACAGTTCGCCAGTTGGCTACCCAGCTCAGTAAGCTTTTGCTGGTGATTTCTGTGGATATTCTGGAAGGGGAGAGCGCAGTTCAGCGTGAGCTGGTGCTTATTAAGGTGAAGGCGGAAACCACCGACGCCCGGGAGAGCATCATCCAGATCACCAATGTATTCCGGGGCAACATTGTGGACTTCGGAACGGACACCCTCATCATTGCGGTGGTGGGTGCTTTAGAGAAAACCAATGCCATTCTAAGGCTTCTGGGAGACTATGGAATCCTGGAGACTGCCAGAACCGGCATGGTTGCCCTGGAACGGGGCAGCAATACAATATACGATCAAAATAAACTCAAGGAGGAATATAATTATGGCAAAAATGTATTATGAGAAGGACTGTGACCTGTCCGTACTGAATGGTAAGAAGATCGCTGTGGTTGGTTATGGCTCCCAGGGCCACGCACATGCCCAGAACCTGAGAGATTCCGGCTGTGATGTGGTGGTTGGTCTCCGTCCCGGCAACTCCTGGAACAAGGCAACTGCCGATGGTTTTACAGTTATGACCGTAGCTGAGGCCACCAAGGCTGCTGATATCATTATGATCCTGGTCAACGACGAGCGTGCCGCTGATATCTACAAGGAATCCATTGCGCCCAACCTGACCGCAGGAAAGGCCATCGCTTTTGCTCATGGCTTCAACATTCGCTATAAGCAGATCGTTCCTCCCGCAGATGTGGATGTGTTCATGGCTGCCCCCAAGGGCCCCGGCCACACCGTCCGCAGCCAGTATGTGGCTGGCAAGGGCGTACCCTGTCTGGTGGCTGTGGAGCAGGATGCCTCCGGAAATGCCCTTCAGATCGCCTTGGCTTACATTGCCGGCATCGGCGGTGCCCGTGCCGGTATCATGGAGACCACCATGCACGATGAGACCGAGACCGACCTGTTCGGTGAGCAGACCGTGCTCTGCGGTGGCGTAGTTGATCTGATGCAGTGCGGCTTTGAGGTTCTGGTTGAGGCTGGTTATGAGCCTGAGAACGCTTATTTCGAGTGCATCCACGAGATGAAGCTGATTATCGACCTCATCAATAAGGGCGGCGTGGCTGCCATGAACTACTCCATCTCCGATACGGCTGAGTTTGGTGAGTATGTTTCCGGCCCCCGTGTGCTGCCCCATGACATGGTAAAGGCCAACATGCGGGCTGTCCTCTCTGATATTCAGGACGGCACCTTCGCCAGCCGCTGGATTGCTGAGAACAAGAACGGCCGTTCCTTCTTCAACTCCAAGCGGGACAACCTGGCCAAGCATCAGATGGAGATTGTTGGCAAGGAACTCCGGGACAACATGCTCTGGAAGGACGGCGCCGACGGCGACAAGGGTCTGGACGCTGCTTCCAACTAATCTAATTCTTTTGGAGGCGGCCGACGCCGCCTCCATTTCTAAATCTAGGAGGTCAATATGAAACTTTCCGCAAATGTGACCCAGGGTGTAGATCGGGCACCAAACCGCTCTTTGTTCAATGCGCTGGGCTATACGAAAGAGGAGCTGGATCGGCCTCTTGTGGGCATTGTGTGCTCCTACAACGAGATCGTTCCCGGACACATGAATCTGGATAAGATCGCTGATGCGGTGAAGCAGGGGGTTGCTATGGCTGGCGGTACCCCCATTATGTTCCCTGCTATTGCGGTCTGTGACGGCATTGCCATGGGCCACATCGGCATGAAATACTCTCTGGTGACCCGTGATCTGATCGCAGATTCCACCGAGGCTATGGCCATCGCCCATCAGTTTGACGCACTGGTGATGATTCCAAACTGTGATAAGAACGTACCCGGCCTTTTGATGGCTGCGGCCCGAATCAATGTGCCTACCATCTTTGTCTCCGGCGGCCCCATGCTCTCCGGCAGATTGAAGAATGGAAAGCGTACCTGCCTTTCCCACATGTTTGAGGCGGTGGGCGCTTATCATGCCGGTACCATGGATGAAAACGGTGTGGATGAGTATGTAGAGAACGCCTGTCCCACCTGCGGTTCCTGCTCCGGTATGTATACTGCCAACTCCATGAACTGCCTCACTGAGGCCATCGGTATGGCTCTCCGGGGCAATGGCACCATTCCTGCGGTGTATTCTGCCAGAATCCGTCTTGCAAAACAGGCCGGTATGAAGGTTATGGAGCTGCTGCGGAATAATATCCGTCCCAGAGACATTATGACCGCCGCCGCATTCCACAATGCAGAGACGGTGGATATGGCCCTGGGCTGCTCCACCAACACCATGCTCCACCTGCCTGCCATTGCCCATGAGGCCGGGATTGATCTGGATCTGGATATGTCCAACGAGATTTCTGCCAAGACCCCCAACCTGTGCCATCTGGCTCCGGCAGGGGAGACCTATATGGAGGATCTGGATCAGGCTGGCGGTGTTTGGGCCGTGATGAAGGAGCTGACGAAGAAGGGCCTTCTTGATACATCTGTTATGACTGTCACCGGAAAGACCCTGGGTGAGAATCTGGAGGGGGTTGAAAATCTGGATCCGGAGCTGATCCGGCCCATTGATAATCCCTACTCTGAAAACGGCGGCATTGCTGTGCTGAAGGGCAATCTGGCAAAGGACGGCTGTGTGGTAAAACAGTCGGCGGTTGCGCCGGAAATGATGGTACACGAAGGCCCCGCTCGGGTGTTTAACTCCGAGGAGGAGGCCATTGAGGCCATCTATGCCCAGAAGATCAAGGCGGGAGATGTGGTGGTGATCCGGTACGAAGGCCCCAGAGGGGGCCCGGGTATGCGGGAAATGCTGAATCCCACCTCTGCTATTTGCGGCATGGGTCTGGGCGAAAGTGTGGCCCTCATTACCGATGGTCGGTTCTCTGGTGCCACCCGTGGCGCTGCCATTGGACACGTTTCTCCGGAGGCCGCTGACGGCGGTGTAATCGCTCTGGTGGAGGAGGGAGATCTCATTTCCATCGATATCCCTGCCTGCAAGATCGAGCTGAAGGTTTCGGATGAAGAGCTGGAGGCAAGACGAAGTAAGTGGATCTGCCCGGAGCCCAAGGTGAAAACCGGATATCTTGCCCGGTATGCAAAGCTGGTTTCCTCTGCGGACAAGGGAGCTATTTTGAGAGCTTAACAGATTTTGGAGCTGTTGCGTCATGCAGCAGCTCCTTTTGTACTGGTGCGGGAGTACCCAAAGCCTTCTTCCTGAGGAGAAGGTGGCGGTAACGCCGCTGAATGAGGTGTAGAACAGGCTATAAACCAAGAAAAATGTTGCAGTAATGGAAGCAGGACACCTCATCAGTCAGCTCCCGCTGACAGCTTCTCCTCAAGGAGAAGCCTCTGGCTAGTGCTAATTTGGTGGTTTGTACGCAGGACTTAAAACGCACACATCATTGCGAACCAGTGATCGACATCTACTATGGTGGCAATCCGTATTTCCCTTGGTAGGCAGCCCCTAAACCTCACCATGTCCTGCCGGGCATGACAACTCATGCCCCTACGCACAGTTTTGTGCTGATGCATATCTGCATCAAAAAATGATAGTGTAGTTCTGAAAGTGCTATTTGTGATTTCAAAGAGGCTATGCTAAAATAGTACCATCTCGAAATATACCTGATGGAGGGAATACAATATGAAAAAAATGCAGTGTGATATTGTGGTTATCGGCGGCGGTGGCTCCGGTCTTATCGCCGGTGCAAGAGCAGCCACCATGGGAAAAAGCGTTGTGGTGCTGGAGAAGGACAAAAATCTGGGCGGCGGCATGAACATGGCCTCCACCATGCGTACCTTCGGCAGCAAGTGGCAGAAGGAACGGAATCTGCCTGACACCACTGCGCTTTATATGCGGAACCGGATGGATGAAACCTTCTGGAGAATCAACAAGAAGCTGGCTGCCAGCATCATCCAGGGCACCGGTAAGTTCTTTGACTGGTTCTGCGAGATCTGCCCCAAGGAGGATCTGGATGGCTTCTATGTGGGTAAGTATGTCTTCGATGAGGACGACGGCCCTCTGGGCCCCCAGAGCGGCGGACATCACATCGCCGGTAAGAGCAAGGGCGGCGGACGTGTTATGGTGGAGGCCTGCTCTGCAAAGCTGAAGGAGCTGGAGCAGCCCATCATCACCGAGGTGCTCACCGATGAGATTGTGGTAAAGGACGGTAAGGTGGTGGGCGTAAAGGCGCACAAGGGCAACGAGTCCATCATCATCGACTGCAAGGCCTGCATTCTGGCCTGTGGCTCCTGGATCCGGAATCCTGAGTTTGTAAGGGAGCACTATCCCAAACTGGCAGATGCCCTGCCTTACATGGGCGACAGCCCTCACCAGAACTGGAACTACACCGGTGATGGCCTGAAGCTGGCCAGAAATGCCGGTGCCAAAATGGACACAGAAAACCTGACTATACGTATGATGGGCCCCATGACCATGTGCCGCAGCCGTGTGATGGGTGATATGTCCAACTCCGCATACTCCATTTATGTCAATAAAAACGGCGAGCGTTTTGTCTGCGAGGGCTCCCAGCTCCGTATGGGTGTGTTCGATTCCGGCTCTGTTCAGGTGGAGCAGCCTGATGGAGCAGCCTTTGTAATCTTTGATGAAAAGGGCCTTAGAATGTCCATCGAGAATCCGGATGTACATCCTCAGCCTCAGCTGGCAATGCCCTTTGGTGCCAGCTCCTTCCCCAAGACCATGGAAGAGGCCAAGGCCGACATGGAGCCTGCTCTGGCAGCCAACGACGGCGTGGTATTCCGGGCTGACACCATTGAAGAGCTGGCCCAGATGCTGGAGCTTCCTGTGGATGCCCTCAAGAACACCATTGAGACCTACAACGGCTACTGCGAAGACGGCATGGACTGGGATTGCTACAAGCCCGCTGAGTGGCTGGAGCCCATCAACGAGGGCCCCTTCTATGCAGTGAAGGCATCCATGGGCACCGACGGTGTATTCGGCGGCGTAGAGATCAACGAGAACATGCAGGTCAAGGCTGCTGAGGGCGGTCTGGTAGAGGGCCTGTACTGTGTTGGCGACCTGGCCTCCGGTCGGTTCCTCAATATGGCTGGCATTAAGAAGCAGATCATCAATGATATGTCCTTTGCTTACTCCAGCGGTTACACCGCAGGTACTCACGCAGCAGAAAATCTTTGATTATGAATCTTAATTCTCCGGCGGCATCACAGCTGCCGGAGAATTTTCTTGTGTTTTTTACGGAAAACGGGTATGATATAGGGGCACGATCACATAGCAAGGAGAAATGACTTTGAACAATTTAGAACATACATTTACCACCGCACTATTGGAGCAGCTGAGCAAGGCGGCAGGGGCCTGCGGCGTGGAGGAAGTAAGACTTCGACAGCAGGCCGAGGCGCTGGGTGGCGTGAAGGCGGTGAAGCAGATGCTTGCCCGCCGGCAGGAGAACCGGCAGTTTGTTCCACTGAAGAATATGAAGCGACTTGACCTTTCTGTAGAGGCCCTTGTGGTAAAAGGAAAGTTTGCCAGCCTTTTTACGGATGAGGAGGTCAATGCCTGCCTGGATGCGCTTTTGGAGGGCGGCCTTTATTGACAAAAAGGTACAAAAATTCTTTAGATTTCGTTTAAAGTTCGTTTTGACAATGGCCACAATTTGGACATAAATGCGGACTACTATATGAGCATAAAGAAAAGCAAAAGGAGCGACACAATATGAGTGACTACGATTTCAACAATCCTTCTAATGAGGGCCAGGAACAGCCTCAGCAGAATGGCTTTGATACCGGCGCCCAGGAACGAGTGGAGGGCGCATACAGAATGACCGGTGATCCCTACGGACAGGGTGCCGGACAGAATCCAGTTTCTCAGGCCCGGCCTGGGCAGGAGCCTCAAAACGATGGATGGGATCGTGGCTATCATCCCAATCCGGGGTATGGGCAGAATGCTACACCCAATTCCTATCAAACCCACTACGAGCAGTCACAGCAGAACGGCTACACAGTGCCCCAGCCTCTGCAGAAGCAGCCCAAGAAATCCGGCGGCAAGCTTGCCGTTGGAGCGGTTGCCTTGGTGCTGGTCGGTGCGCTGGCAGGCGGCGGCGTTTCCTATCTTTTGAGCAATTCCGGTGATACAGGACCGGCGGCATCTGCCTCCGAAGAAAGCAGCACCGTGGCCACCATTGGCGGTGAGACCTCCGCCGAGGAGGAGCAGGAGGATACTGTTTTCCACAGCACCACCATTGAGATTACCACCAATTCCAAGACCACCAGCATGACCCCTAAGGATGTTTACGAGAACTATGTGAACGCTGTGGTGGCCATTGCAAACGAGGGTACCAGCACCAACATCTTCGGTCAGGTTTCTGCAACTGCTTCTTCCGGCAGCGGCATGATTATTTCCTCTGATGGCTACATCCTGACCAACAATCATGTGGTGGAGGGGGCTGAAAAGCTGACCGTCACCATGACCAGCGGTGAGGAGTATGAGGCTACCCTGATTGGGGCTGACTCTGACAACGATGTGGCGCTGATTAAAATCGAGGGAACGGATTTCCCCACTGTGGCCATTGGCTCCAGCGATGATATTCAGGTGGGTGACCAGCTCTGTGCCATTGGTAACCCTCTGGGTGAGCTGACCAACACCCTGACTGTGGGTTATGTGTCCGCACTGGATCGGGAAATTAACGAAAATGGCATTCCCATCAATATGTTCCAGACGGACTGCGCCATCAACTCCGGTAACTCCGGCGGCCCCATCTTCGACATGAATGGCAATGTGGTGGGTGTTACCACCGCCAAATATTCCACCTCCAGCTACAGCAATTCTGCCTCTATTGAGGGCATCGGTTTCTGTATTCCTATTGATGACGCTATGGATATTGTCAGCGACCTGCTGCAGTATGGCTATGTACGGGGCAGAGTGTCCATGGGCATTATGTGCCAGGCCATTCCCTCTACTGTGACCCAGTATTATAACCTGCCCGCAGGCATCTATGTCAGCACGGTTCAGGAGGGCTCCGCTGCGGAAAATGCGGGACTCAAGGAGGGGGATATCATCTGTGCACTCAATGGTACTGAAATCTCCTCCGTTACAGAGCTGAAGGTTCTTCTGAAGGAATATGAACCTGGCGATACCGTTACGCTGACGGTATACCAGAACGAGAGTCGCCAGACTGTGGATATGGATATCACCTTCGATGAGATGGTTTCCTCCTCCACCACCGAGGAGGAAGAGACGGAAACCCAGGAGCCTCAGCAGGATGAGACCCAGCAGAGCGGCACCTATGTTTATCCCTTCTACCCCTTCGGAAACTAATATTGCTGCACCTTTTATGCCCCCAGGAACCCCCTTCTGGGGGCATAACTATAACCAAAAGTTATAGTCGATAGCAAACGGGTATTGGAAGTGATAGAATTATTTCGGTATAATAATGCCATAACTGTTGAAAGGAGTAATGATATGTATTCTACTCTCCAGCTCACGGAACGGTTTGAGGATCGCCGTGAGATCAAAAATGTCATGGGTAAATATGTATCCTCCTGCCTGCTGTGCAGAGAGGACACCATCGTAGACACGCTGTTTGCCAGCCGTGACGATATCTCCCTGAGCTTCAACAACGGTCACTATGTGGGCCGTGAGGCTGTAAAGGGCTATTTCGCCGCTGTCTGCGAAGCCACCGCGAAAAAAGGTAAGTGCCTCCAGAAGATTTTCCCCGAAAAGCTGGGCGATCTCTCTGATGAGGAGCTCTATGGAGTGGGCCCCTTTAAGGCTGAGCCGCTCACCAGCTTCTATATGCAGGAAGCTGAGGATATGCAGACTGCCAAGGCCATCTGGATGGTGGAGGGTTCCATCACCGATATTACCGAGAAGGGCCCCCTGACCTCCTGGAGCTGGGGCTACTACGCTGCCGACTTCATTAAGGAGGACGGCCAGATGAAGCTGTGGCATGTGCTCCGTGTGGAGGATGTGCACTGCCTCAACGGTTGTGACTGGGGTATGCCCGAGGACAATTATCCTGAGCTGCCTGAGTTCCAGGAGCTGAAGGACATCAAGATTCCTGAGCCCACCATTAAGGCGGATGTTTGGGAGACCTTCTCTGCTTCCCGGGGCCCTGCCAAGACGCCCAGACTGCCGGAACCCTATAAGACCTTTGCTGATACCTTCAGCTACGGCGTTTGAGAAGGAGGTTACCTGTAATGGCAATTGATTGGACCACAAAGAAAGCTCCCGCATGGTTTGAGCATAATATTCCCAAGCGTTACCCGCTGCCCCGTCTGTCTGACGAGGACATGATTCAGATGGTCACCGACATCGAAGAGGTTCGTGATCTTATGAGTCTCCGTGCATACTATCAGGCTGCCGGCAAGCGGCAGGAGGAACTGGACGAGATCTGGGTCTCCAAGCCCATGCATGCTGCAAAGGCATCCTATGGCACCAACTACGGATACTACTACGGCAAGTCTGAGGTTCAGCGCTGGTATGTGGACGAGTTTACCGCAAAGCGTAAGGTACAGTTGAAGGTATACTGCGAGAAGCAGGGCATTGCCTACGACGAGAGCCTTCTGGGTGCAGGCTGCATGTATATGTGCCCCCTGAGTACCTCCATCGTCCGTATTGCAAAGGACGGCCAGAGTGCAAAGGGCATCTGGTATGTGATCGGTCAGAAGACCGAGCTGAAGGAGGATGGCACTGCCTCCGGCCTTTGGATGTACATGAAGGTCTGCGCCGACTTCATCAAAGAGGACGGCAAGTTCAAGCTCTATCACATTGTAGAGGCCAACGACCAGAACTATCAGGCAGGAACCTCCTATGAGGCGGATACCTATATTGCACCTGAGGACGACGTTCTCCGTGTGGAGTTTGGCAATCCCACCATCCCCATGAATGTTCATGATAACACCTACAACTGGGCTGACAACTACCCCCCCATGCCGGAGCCCTATGATACCCTGACCCTTGAAAACAGCTATGGACCCGAGGGTCATCCCATGCTGAAAGGAGGCAACCTTGTATGAATAAGAATCTGAGCCTCAGTCAGAGAATTCATAACTGTGCAGCCACCCAGGAGGCCGAGTTTGTCCATGCAACCCACACCTATCTCCATGCCCGTGCCAATGCCACGGAGGAGTGGAGCCAGATTTGGTCCCAGAGTGATGATATTTCCTGGGCACATGCCTTCGGTCGTATGCGCGGCTTCAAGTCCGTGTGGAACGGCTCTGTAACCCTGTACGATGTACAGGCGACCCAGCGTTTTCAGGGCGCTTATGAGGCAATGCCGGACATCGGCGGCTTTGATATCCGTCCTTTGATGGAGCTGTCTCTGCATACGCTGGCAACAGATATTGTAGAGGTTGCTGACGACGGAAAGACTGCCCGTGCATTCTTCCTGACCCCCGGCCTGATATCCTCCGCAGTTGGCTCCAACGGCAAGCGCCGCTGCAGCGGTCTGTGGGAGCGCTATGGTGC
>CAZFXB010000026.1:0-16444 GCA_964522835.1 uncultured Oscillospiraceae bacterium | reverse complement strand
CTGGTACCAACGGCAAAACCTCCACCACCTATCTGTTAAAGAATGTGCTGGAAAAAACGCTGGGGGCCAAGGTGGGACTGATTGGAACCATTCAGAACCTGATTGGAGATCGGGTGATTGAAACGGAGCGAACCACCCCGGAGTCCTTCGAGCTTCAGAAGCTGTTCTACGAAATGGCCGAGGCGGGCTGCACCCATGTGATTATGGAGGTGTCCTCCCATGCTCTGGTGCTCCACCGGGTGGCGGGAATCCACTTTGATGTGGGTATGTTCACCAATCTGACCCAGGATCACCTGGATTTTCACAAAACCATGGAGGAATACGGAAAAGCCAAGGCAATTCTGTTCTCCCGGTGCGATAAAGGGGTGCTGAACGGAGACGACCAGGCTCTCCCGGTTATGCTGAAACATGCCGCCTGTACCCCCATGACCTACGGTCAGGGAGAGAAGAACGACCTTCGGGCAGAGAACCCGGTGCTCCATTCCAATGGGGTAGAGTTTACCGCCTGCTATGGAGGCGAAAGGGCCCACGTATTTTTGGGGATCCCGGGTACCTTTACGGTGTACAATGCCCTGGGGGTACTGGGAACAGCCCTGAGTCTGGGGGTTGAGCTTCAAACCGCAGCAGAGGCCATGAAAACCTGTCATGGCGTGAAGGGGCGGGTAGAGGTAGTGCCTACCCCGGGGAAGAACTATACCATTCTGATTGACTATGCCCATGCCCCCGATGGTCTCCAAAATGTGTTGACATCTGTCCGGGGCTATTGCAAGGGCAGGCTGATTTCTGTCTTTGGCTGCGGCGGCGACCGGGATCAGACCAAACGGCCCATTATGGGCAAAATCGGGGCGGAGCTTTCCGATATTGCCATTATCACCTCTGATAACCCCAGAACCGAGGATCCTATGAGTATCATCCACATGATTATGGGTGGAATTGAAAACAGAGAAAACTGTGTGGTAGAGGAAAACCGTCGAAAGGCCATTCATCTGGCCATGGATATGGCAAAAAAGGACGATATCATTGTGCTCTGCGGCAAGGGCCATGAAACATATCAGATCATCGGCACGGAAAAGACCCATTTGGATGAACGGGAAGTCGTAGCCGCATATCTTTCGGAAAAGAAGGGATAAAAATGAGACCCACAACATTAAAGGAAATTGCTGCCTGGTGCGGCGGCAGGGTTGAAAAACAGTACGAAGATGTAGAAATCACCAGCCTTGGTCACGATTCCCGGGAGGCAACAGAAGGAACGCTGTTCTTTGCTCTGGAAGGAACTGCGGATGGCCATCAGTTTGTGTCCTCTGCTCGGGTGCGGGGGGCCAAGGCGGCGGTTTGCAGCAAGGAAACCCAAATGGATTTCCCGGTGGTTATGGTAGAGGACACAAGGCGTGCTCTGCGGGATGTGGCAAGAGAATACAAGGCCACGCTCCAGTGCAAAACCGTAGCCATTACCGGCAGCGTGGGCAAAACCACCACCCGGACCATGGTAATGCACCTGCTGGAGCAGCAGTTTAAAACCAGCGGCACCATTAAGAATTACAACAACGACATTGGGCTTCCGGTGACCATCGGAGCCAGCAGCCCGGATTGTGAGATGCTGGTGCTGGAGATGGGCATGAATCACTTTGGCGAGATGTCTGTGCTGACCTCTATTGGTCGGCCAGATATGGTGGTTATCACCAATATCGGCAGTATGCACATTGAAAATCTGGGCTCCCGGGAGGGAATCCTGAAGGCTAAGCTGGAAATCCTGGAGGGGCTCCAGCCCGGCGGCACAGCGCTGTTCAACGGAGATGAGCCCCTTCTGTGGGGCCTTCGGGAGAAAACCGACTGCGAGACGGTGTATTTTGGCATCGAAAATCCCGATTGCCAGTTTAGAGCGGTGGATGTATCCCTTCACGAGACCTCCAGCACCTTCCGAATTCAGGGCCAGGGGTATGATTTCCCGGTGGAAATCCCGGTCAGTGGACTGCACAATGTACATAATGCCACTGGTGCCATTGTGGTGGCACTGCTTATGGGGGTGCCTGTGGAGAAAATTCAGGCAGCCATGAAAACCTATGAAAACACCTCTCAGCGGCAGCAGACCCTGCATCATAAGGGCTTTACCCTGATTGATGATACCTACAATGCGGGGCCTGAGTCCATGGAGGCTGCTCTGCGGGTGCTGGGGGATACCTCCGGCCAGGGGGAAAAGTTTAAGCGGATCGCCGTGCTGGGAGATATGCTGGAGCTGGGCAACCATGCCAGTGCCGAGCATCACCGGATCGGCCGGGTAGCGGCCAACAAGGCAGATCTGATCCTGACCTATGGCCCCCTGTCGGAAAAAACGGTTCGGGGTGCAGTGACCGGAGGCATGAGCCAGAGAAATGCCATGAACTTCTCTACCCAGGAGGAGCTGCTGAACGTGCTGAAAAACCGAGCAAAGCCCGGGGACGTGCTGCTGTTTAAGGGCAGCCATGGAATGCACATGGAAAACATTTTAAAAGCATTTATGGAGGACTGATCCCGGGAAGGGCACCTCAAATAAGTTTATCGGAGGAATTGGGAAATGCTTAGTTTGATTACCTGTATCGTTGCCTTTGTGGTGGCGGCCATTGGAGGACGGTTTATCGTTCCTGCCTTAAAGGCCCTGAAGCTGGGCCAGAGCATCCGGGAGATTGGCCCCACTTGGCATAACAGCAAGCAGGGAACCCCCACCATGGGCGGTATTATCTTTATGCTGTCCTGTCTGGTTTGTGTATTCTTAGGCTTCGGTGTATATGGAGCTGGGGATTACACCTATCTGCTGGTCTTCGTTTTCGCCATGATTTTTGGTGTGATCGGCTTTATCGACGATTTTATCGCTGTGAAGAAAAAGCGGAACCTGGGCCTGACGGAAATTCAGAAGCTGCTTTTACAGCTGGCTGCGGCAGCCCTGTTCCTGCTGGTGCTGCGGAAGACGGGACATCTGAGCTCGGAGCTGTACATTCCCTTCTTCAATGTGAATGTCCAGATTCCCTGGATCCTCTACCTGATTCTCAGCATTTTTATCATCGTGGGCAGCGTCAATGCGGTAAATCTGACAGATGGCATCGATGGTCTCTGTGCCTCTGTGACCATTCCCGTGATGATTTTCTATGCTGTGATTGCCTGGAAGTGGGGCCATGTGGGCTCTTCCCAGCTGGCAGCAGCGCTGGTGGGTGGCCTGGGGGGCTATTTGATTTATAACTTCCACCCGGCCAAGGTGTTTATGGGGGACACGGGTTCTCTGTTTCTGGGCGGGGCCGTCTGTGGACTGGCCTATGCCCTGGATATGCCCCTGGTTCTCATTCTGGTGGGAATTATCTATATTGCAGAGACTCTCAGTGATATTATCCAGGTCAGCTATTTTAAGCTGACCCATGGCAAGCGGATCTTCCGCATGGCCCCTCTCCATCACCACTTTGAAAAGGGTGGCTGGAGCGAGGTGAAGATTGTTACGGTGTTTACCACCATTACGGTAATCTTCTGCCTGCTGGCCTACCTGGGGGTTATGAATCGGTTTTAATTAAATTTTAAGGAGGGCCTATGGGAAAACTGAGGCTGCCGGACGTGGAACGTAAGGGAGAAATGATGGACACTCCCATGTTGTTGCTGACCATGGTCTTGACAGCGCTGGGGCTGGTGATGATCTATTCCTCCAGCTTTGCCCGGGCCCAATATGAAACGGGAGACAGCTCCTACTACTTTAAGCGGCAGTTGGTGTTTGCCCTACTGGGCTCCGGTGCCATGGTGCTTTTGTCCCGGGTACGGAAAAATCTGCTGCGAAAGTTGGCCTTCCCCATTCTGGGGATCTCGATACTATTGCTGGTGCTGGTATTTGTGCCCGGTATTGGTCAGTCAGAGAACGGCGCCACCCGCTGGATTCGGCTGGGGATATCCTTTCAGCCTTCGGAAATTGCAAAGCTGGGTGTCATTCTTAGTTTTGCTGCCATGATTTCAGAGTTTCAGGAGCGAATGGAGACCTTTCGCTATGGAATTGCCCCCTTTGCTGCCATTTTGGTGGTGATCGTCATTTTGCTTCGGTTGGAGCCCCATAACTCTGCCATTGTGATTATCGCCTGTACAGCAGCAGCCATGCTGTTTTTGGGGGGCGTGAAGTACCGGTGGTTCATTCTGGGGGGCTGTGTTATGCTGCTGGGATTGGTGCTGATTCTGGGGGCAGGCGGATACGAGGCATCCCGGATTACGGCCTGGCAGGATCCCTTTTCCGATCCCACAGACGATGGCTATCAGATCATTCAGTCCCTCTATGCCATCGGCAGCGGCGGGCTGCTGGGACTGGGGCTGGGAAATGGCAGGCAGAAGTACCTCTACTTGCCGGAGGAGCACAACGACTACATCTTTGCCATTACCTGCGAAGAACTGGGATTGGTGGGGGCTGTGGCCATTTTGGTGCTCTATGCCCTGCTGATCCTTCGAGGCTACTGGATCTCCATGCATCTGAAAGACAGATTTCTGTCCCTGACTGTGGCGGGGATTACCACCCTGACGGCCTTACAGGTGTTCTTTAACATCGGTGTGGTCACAAATCTATTGCCCTCTACGGGAATATCTCTGCCCTTTTTTAGCTATGGCGGAACGGCGCTGCTGATTCAGCTGGGAGAAATGGGCCTGATTTTAGGGGCCTCCCGGCAGTGCTCGGCAGGCTTTCTATAAAAATAGAATTTAGGTTGTGAAAATATGAATGTAATCTTTACCTGTGGCGGTACCGGCGGCCATATCAGCCCCGCCCTGGCAGTGGCAAACCTGATAAAGGAGCGCTGCCCGGATGCCAATATTCTCTTCGTGGGAGGAGAAGGGGGCATGGAGACGGATCTGGTGCCCAGAGCCGGATTTCAGCTGGAAACGGTGAAAATCGACAATTTCCAGCGGAAGCTCAGTCCTGCCGGAATCGTTCACAATGTGAAATCCCTCTCCTATATGCTGTCCTCCCGGAGAAAGGCGGACAAAATTATTGGGGAATTCAAGCCCGATGTGATTGTGGGAACAGGAGGCTATGCCAGCTACCCCATGCTGAAGCAGGGGGCGAAGCGGCACATCCCCACCGCCCTTCACGAAAGCAATGCGGTGCCTGGGCTGACCACCAGACTGGTTATGGACAAGGTGGATCGGGTCATGGTGTCCTTTGAGGAGAGCCGGGGAAGCTACCCCCATCCGGAGAAGGTGTCGGTGGTAGGAATGCCTGTCCGCAGTGAGTTCCTGTTTTCAAAAAAACAGGAGGCAAGAAAGGCCCTGGGGCTGGATCAGCGGCCTCTGGTGGTTTCCTTCTGGGGATCCCTTGGTGCCCGGGAGATGAACAAAATGATCGGCCGTTTTATGGCGAAAAACGCAGAGGCGGGCTGCCCCTTCCAGCATATCCACGCCGCCGGAAGCTACGGCTGGCGGTGGATGCCGGAGTATGTGAAGGAGCAGGGAGTAGATCTTGCTGCAAACCCCGCCATCGATATGCGGGAGTTTATCTATGATATGCCCAATGTGATGGCGGCGGCAGACCTGGTGATCTGTCGAGCCGGAGCAGCCACCATTTCTGAGGTGGCGGCAGCGGGCAAACCGGCCATTTTTGTGCCATCCCCCAACGTGACGGACAATCATCAGGAGAAAAATGCACGAATTCTGGAGCAGCACGGAGGTGCCGTGGTGCTCAGGGAGGCAGAATGCAGCGGCGAAAAGCTCTATGAAGAGACCATGGGGCTGCTGGGGGATCCGGAGGGACTTGCCCAGATGGGCCGGGCTGTCCAGGCTCTGGCGGTGCCGGATTCTGCGGAGCGCATTTACAAGATTATTTTGGAGCTGACAGGCAAGTAAGGAGCAGACCATGGATCAAAACCAGCAGAAACAAAAGAATATTGACTGGAGCCGGGGGGGCTTTCCTACCTGGGCAAAGATGCTGGTGGCGGTGGCGGTGGTATTGCTGCTGATGCTGGTGCTTTTCCGAGTCAGAAGCTTTGAGGTGGAGGGGAATATCCGATACACCCCGGAGGAGATCTTCGAGGCCAGCGGACTGGGCGAAGGGGACATTCTTATGGGTGTCAACAAAACCAGCACAGCCAGCCGACTTCTGGTGAAGCTGCCTTATTTGAAGCAGGTCACCATTGAGAAGGCTCTGCCGGGCACCATTCGGTTCACGGTGGAGGAATGCACCGCACAGGGCATGGCTATGACAGACTACGGCACCTACTGGGTCATCAACCGGGAGGGCAAGCTGCTGGAGGAGGTGGATGGCCCCCAGGAGGGGGAGCGTTCCGCCTACCCCTTGATTACCGGTGTGCATCTGGCTCTGCCCTTTGCGGGAGAGCTGGCGGAGTTTGACCAGGATGGCCTGGGAAATCTGGCCCTGGAGCTTTTGAACCAGGTGGAGGCAGCAGGGCTTGCATCCCGTATTTCTGAAATCAATCTGGAGGACCCCACAGCGGTGTATCTGATTTATGATGACCGGCTGGAGGTGCGGCTGGGAAATGGGTATGACGGAGCGTATAAGCTCGCCTACCTGAAGGCTGTGGTAGGAGAGATCGGGGAGACCCAGAAGGGGGCTCTGGATCTTAGCTTTTCCACGGGAGAAACGGCAATTTTCCATCCGGCTGCATAATTTTAAAAGAAAAAGCACAAAGTTTCTATTGACCCGGAGCAGCTTTCGAGATAAAATAGAAGCAAAATAGCCTAATTGTGCAAATTACGCATAGAATAAAGTACTTAGGAGGAAAAACTTATGAGCGAATCCTATCCCGAGAGAGTTGTCGCCATTAAAGTCATCGGCGTCGGCGGTGCAGGCAACAATGTAGTCAACCGCATGATCGAGGCCGGTGTTCAGGGCGTTGATTTTATTGCTGTGAATACGGACAAGCAGGATCTGAACAAGTCCAAGGCTCCTGAAAAGGTGCAGATCGGTGAAAAGCTCACCGGCGGCATGGGCGCAGGCTCCAAGCCCGAGATCGGCAAGAAGTCCGCAGAGGAGAGCCGTGCTGCCATTGCAAAAATGCTGGAGAACACCGACATGGTATTCATCACCGCAGGTATGGGCGGCGGCACCGGCACCGGCGCAGCTCCCATCATTGCAGACATTGCCCGGGAATCCGGCGCCCTCACCGTGGGCGTTGTGACTAAGCCCTTTAAGTTCGAGGGTGCTCGCCGTATGGCCCAGGCCGAGGACGGCATTGCAAGCCTTTCTGACAAGGTGGACTCTCTTATCATCATCCCCAACGACCGGCTCAAGTATGTGACCGAGCAGAAGATCACCTTTGCCAACGCATTCGGTATTGCCGATGATGTGCTGAAGCAGGCTGTGTCCTCCATCTCTGAGCTGGTGGGCTACTCCGACAATGTAATTATCAACCAGGACTTCGCAGACGTTTCTGCCATTATGCGGGACGCTGGACGGGCCCACATGGGTGTAGGCATTGCAACCGGTAAGGAGAAGGCCGAGGCTGCCGCCATGGCTGCCGTATCCTCTCCTCTGCTGGAGACCTCGATCAACGGTGCTATGGGCGTGCTCATCAACGTGACCGGTTCCCCCGATATGGAGCTGGACGATGTGGAGACCGCTGCCAACATCGTTATGGAAGCAGCAAACCCCGATGCAAACATCATCTTCGGTGCCACCTCGGATCAGTCTCTGGAGGATACCCTCCGGGTTACTGTCATTGCCACCGGCTTTGATGATTCTTCCGCTAAGGGTGTGTATACTGCTGCCGGAGAGAAGGCTCAGGCTGAAGCCGCTGCTCCCACCACCAATGATATCGACGATATCTTCCGTATCTTCAACCGCAGATAAGAAGTAATTTGCAGCCGCCTCGAAATACTTGTATTTTGAGGCGGCTCTTTTCACAAAAGAAAGGAACTCTATGGATTTTCAAGCAATATCCTTTGACAGCTTTACCTCTAATGCGCTGCTCATTACGGCGGCGATCTGTCTTTTGGCCATTCTGGTTTCCTGGTATACCGTCCGGGGACGGATCCAGGTGTCCCAGATCATCTTAGGTCTGTTTGCCTTTGTACTGGTGATGATGTTGGAGAACATCTTCTCTGTGGCCTGGGATCCGGCTAAAATGCCCACCACAGGAGGCGTGTATGCCATCTATCTGGTTTTGTCCATTGTGGTGAGCCGGGAAGTGATTCGAATTGTTGTGATGAAATTCGGGCTGGTGGATCGGTTCAACGATACCGATGCAGCCATCGGTTTTGCGCTGGGCTTCGCAGGACTGTACCTGTTTACCTGTGCAGCCTATTACTTTAACCTGTATACTGCCGTTCGGGAGTTCCTCAGCAGCGGTGCAGAGGCCTTTGTGGTGAATTCCGGCTCTGATGCAGAGGAAGCCTATAACCTGCTGGTGACCATCGGAGAGCAGACTGGATGGCAGTACATATTCACCGGTGTGAACCGGGCCTTCTATATGGTGCGGGAGATTGCCCTGTCTGTGCTGATCTGGTATGGTATTACCGATGAGAAAAAACGGTTCTGGCTGTTGGCGGCACCGCTGATGCATCTGGTGGCTATGCTGCCGGACTGCATGTTCAATGCCTCCATGTTCCACAACTCCTACGTAAAGGATGTGGTCACCTTTATCCTGTCTGGGGCCATTGCCTTTGTGGCTTCCCGGGTCTACAATAAAACAGAGGATCAGGTGGCGCATTTCCAGGTGGAAAAGCTGCGGGCCAGAAAGAGAAGATAAAATTACAGGGCCGTCTCAGAAAGAGATGGCCCTGTTTTTACACCAGTTTCGAAATGCAAAATCTGTCCTGTTCTGCACCGGTGCGGGAGCACCAGAAGCTCCTTGGCGAAGGAGCTTTTCCTGGTGCAGATTTGATGCATTGTACCTGATCCTCAAACACCATGCCGAAATAAGAAAGAAGGTAACCATGTCCTTTCCATACACCCTTGACAACAAACGCTATCATACGCTGAATTATTACAACAAAAGCCGCTACGGGGGCAAGGTTTTTAAGGCCAGTCTGGATGCTGGGTGCAGCTGCCCCAACCGGAAGGTCGGGAACCGGGGCGGCTGTATCTACTGTGAGGGCGGTTCCCATTATTTCTGCGGGCCCGGCAGCATTAGAAGCCAGATGGAGGGGGAAATTGCCCGCATTCAGAAGAGATTCCCCCAGGCAAAAATCATCCCCTATTTCCAGGCAGGCACCAACACCTATGGTGACCTGGCCCAGCTCAAAGTGCTGTGGCAGCAGACGCTGGCGTATCCGGGGGTGGTGGGAATCAGCATTGCTACACGGGCAGATTGTCTGGGAAAAGCTGTTTTAGAGGCCCTTGGTGAGCTGCGGGACAAAACGGATCTGACGGTGGAGCTGGGGCTACAGACCGTTCATGATGAAACCGCTAAAATAATTGGCCGGGGCCATGACTTTGCCACCTTTCTGAAAGGCTACGGTGCGTTGAAGGAGAGAAATATCCGGGTCTGCGTTCATATCATCAATGGGCTGCCGGGGGAAACAGAGGAAATGATGTTGGAAACGGCCCGGGTTCTGGGGCATCTTCGGCCGGACGGGGTGAAAATTCATCTCCTTCATGTGGCAGAGGGAACCGAGCTGGCAGAGCTGTGGCGAAATGGCGGGTATATTCCTATGGAAAAGCAGGATTATATTCGGATTACCGCCCGCCAACTTACTTTTTTTCCGCCGGAGACGGTAATTGAACGGCTCACCGGGGATGGGGATAAAAATAAGCTCCTGGCCCCACTGTGGAGCCAGGATAAGATTTCTGTTTTGGGGGGAATCGACCGGGAGATGGCGGTTGAAGCGTTGGAACAGGGAATGGGGTTTGAAGCTACCCCAACGCCACATCCAGAATCATCATTACGGTAAAGCCCAGGGCGAAGGTGATGGTGCCCACGTTGGAGTGCTTCCCGGCGGCAGATTCGGGGATCAGCTCCTCCACCACCACATAGAGCATGGAGCCGGCGGCGAAGGACAAAAGATAGGGCAGCACAGGCACCACAAGCTGGCTTAAAAGCAGGGTGATGATGGCGGCCACAGGCTCCACAATGCCGGAGAGCACCCCGTAGAGGAAGGCTTTTTTCTTCCCCAGAGCCTCTTTTATGGGCATGGAGATGACGGCACCCTCCGGGAAACTTTGGATGGCAATGCCCACAGCCAAAGCGTAGGCAGCGGTGGCCGACAGGCCCCCTTCGGTGCCCAGTCCAGCCAGCACCACACCCACGGCCATGCCCTCGGGAATGTTGTGGAGGGTGACGGCCAGCATAAGCATGGTGGATTTTTGCGCCTTACAGGGGGTGCCCTCCGGGCAGGGACTGTCCAGATGCTGATGAGGGATCACCTGATCCAGCAGCAGCAAAAAGCCCATGCCCAGCAGCAGGCCCAGAGCAGCAGGGAGAAATGCAAGACGACCCAAGGATTCTGATTGCTCCATGGCCGGGATCAGCAGACTCCAGACGGAGGCAGCTACCATGACTCCGGCGGCAAAGCCCAGAAGGGCCTTTTGCAGCCGGTCTCCAATCTCTTTTTTCAGTAAAAACACACAGGCAGCCCCCAAAGAGGTACCAAGAAAAGGAATCAGACAGACGTATAGCACAGCTATAGACATAAAATCACCTCATAAACAGGAATTATTCTCGTTTATGAGGTGATTATAGCATATCCATGCCGTTTGTAAAGGGGAATTATGGGGAATGGTCTTAAAAAAGAGATTCTAGCTCCTCTTTGAACAGGGCATTGTTGATTTCCTGGAGGGAGAGGGCATGTACAATACCGTACATAATAATGGCATCCCGCTGGTTATGGGCATAGAGCTGGGCGAAGCAGCAATGGTGCAGCAGCTCCTGAATTTCCTCCAGGGAAGCACCAAGGGTAACGCATACGCAGATAAGCCGGTTTCGGGAGGGCTTCCGCTTACCGGAGAACAGCTGGTGGAGGTATACCTCGCTGATATAGGCATCCCGGGCCACCTGGGCCTTGGGGAGATTTTGCCGTTCATAGAGCCGGGTCAAAGCGGTGGAGACGTCGATGGAGATAAAATTATCCCGGTTTTCATTTAAAAAACGGCCCAAATCGGTAGTTTTTGTGATTTCCTGTTTCAAATCGTCGGTATTTTTCTTCTGCATGGAACCACGCCTTTACTTTTAATTTCAAATCTATTATAATTATGGCAAAGTGTAGCCGAAAAATCAATATGCTGGCTGCATAGTAGAGGAGGAAAAATGTGAACTTTCCATATGAGTCCCCTAAATTTGGCCAGTTGCAGCTGGTAAGGGGGATGAATGAGCCAGAAAAAAACAAGGTGTATCTGGTTGTGAACAATGAAAGTGGGCAGCGGTATGTGCTTCGGTGCATGACCGGGTCCCCAGAGGTCTATGAGCAGCTTGTGAGCGTCCAGGACATTCACGTGCCAAAGGTCTATGAGGTCCGCCCCCAGGGAACGGAATTTTTTGTTCTGGAGGAATATATCCCCGGAGACAATCTGGCCTTTTTGCTGTCCGGCGGGAACCTGTCCCAGGAGGAATGCCGCCCCATTATGGCAGGGCTATGCGACGGACTGACGGTGCTCCATCAGCACGGCATCGTCCATCGGGACGTAAAGCCGGAGAATATTATCATCCGGGGGGATGTCCCGGTGCTGGTGGACTTTGATGCATCTCGGTTCCACAAAACCACCCGGGACAACGACACCCGTGTGCTGGGCACCACCGGGTATGCAGCCCCGGAGCAGTACGGCATTTCCCAGACCGATGCCCGAGCGGACATCTATGCCATGGGCGTGCTGCTGAACATTATGATGACGGGAGAACATCCCTCTGTGACCCTGGCTCCGGGAGGAGCGGGGCGGATCGTCCGGAAATGCACCATGGTGAATCCGGGCCAGCGGTTCCAGAGTGCGGAGCAGCTGAAATCCCGGCTCCACACCATGTCCTGGCCCAGCTGGGGCCGCCTGGGTTTTGGCATCGGAGCTGTTGCAGCGGTGCTGGTCATTCTGGCGGTGGTGCTGTGGCCCCGGACAGAGACGACGGAGCCGCAGCAGGTGCCGGAGCTGCCCCAATCTGTGGTAGAGGAGCCGGAGACTGAGGAAATGCTTCAGAGCGTTGCGGACTCCGTTCTGGCAGAAACTTTGTTTGAAACGAATCCTGTGGTGGAGCTCGATCAGCTGGTTCAGGAGACCGCAGAGGCCATGGGCATGGTCCGGGAGGAAATTATGGGCTACTACAGACAGATTCCCCAGATGGGGGATGCCCGAATCCAGGACTTTACCTTTATTGTGACGGAGGAGCAGAATACCTTCTATTACGTTTATCCCGATATCTGGTATAATGGAAAGGCTTTTCTGGATATAAATGTCTACAAAGGCGAAAGAAACGCCCCTGTGGGACCTACCAGCGAGAATGTGCTGGAGCATATCACCATCGGGGAACCCGTTGCCACAGGAATGCCTGGATACTCCTGTGTGCCCATTGTGTTTGACGAAGGGTACACCGGTGAGGGAAACCTGCACATAGAGGCACACTACGAGGAGGATAATTACATCGGCGGCAATATTTTCCCCATTGATTTAACAACGGCCCAGGGCAAATATGAAGACTGGGAGGAACAGCTCCAGCGGCAGAACCAGGGAAATCTGACCCTGGAGGAAGTTCAGGCAGAGGCGCAGGAGGAGTCCCAGGAGGATCAGTCTGCGTCCCTTGAGGACGAGGGCTGGATGGGTTACTTCGATGCCTATCCCACGGACGAAAGCGAGAGGCTCCAGGAGCCGTTCTATGTGACCGAGGAAAACAGAACCCTGTGGCTGGCGTTTACAGAGACCTGGTTCCAGGAAACCTTCTCCGGATTGGAAATCTATGAGGGAGCGGCGCCTCCGGAGCCAACCAGCCCGGAGCTTTTGGCCAATATCACCCTGGGCCAGGTGGAGGAGTCCGGCATCGAGGGCTGCCTCTGTGTGCCCATTACCGTGGACGAGGACTACGAAGGCACTGGCAATCTCCATATCAATTTGAACTATGAACACGGATTGGTTGTGGGTGGAAATGTATATGTAATTCAGGAATAATGACTGGAGCCCGCTGCAAAATGGGAATTTTGCAGCGGGCTTGGCTCGCCCCTTCGGGGAGAGCTGGCGGCGTAAGCCGACTGAGAGGGGGCAGGAAGCATTTGTGATATAAGCTGATTTTCGGCGAATACGTGACAATTCCCCACACTGCAACTTTTTCACTTTTCACTGTTACCTTTTGCCTCAATTCGTTCCCTCATCCACCACCCCTTCGGGGCGGTCCCCCTTCTCCCAGGAGAAGGTTATGGGTGCTCCCGCACCGGGCGAATGCAACGAAAAACCTCCGGTTTCCCGGAGGTTTTGATTATCCGCAGCATTTGGGGCAGGGGGAATAGCCGTTGGACTCGGCAAGCTTTGTGCTGTATGCCAAAAAGTTTTTCTTGGTGAATTCCTGACAATCGTATTTGTGGTAGTATTTATCGCTGCTGGAGAGCATAACAAAGACCACATAACTGTCATAAAACTCAATTTCGGATTCACTGGTTTTTACCGTATCCCGCAGGGTGTCGTTGTCCTTTTTCAGGGAGTCCCGTTCCGATTCTGCGGCGGTGAGCTTCTCCTGGGTTACGGAGAGACTGGTCTCCAGCTCTGTGACCTGATCTGCCAGGGCGTCCTTTTCTTTGGTGGCGGACTCCAGCTCCCGCTGGGCGGCATCCTTATCGTAGGTGGACTGGTTTACTGTGGATTCCATGGCGTTGACCTGACTGCGGAGGGATGCGGCTTCATTTTTTAGGTCATCCCGTTCCTGTCGGGTGCTCTCCAGAGTCGCCTCCAACTGAGCAACCTGCTTGCCCAGTGATTCTACAGAGGCTTGAGCCGAGGCCCGCTCGGTCTGGGCCTTGGTAAGCTCCACCCGCATCCCGTGTGTACTGACGGTGATATAGATGGCAGCCACAGCCGCAATGAAGGTCAGAATGGCCAAAACCATAGAAAGGGTTTTCCAGCGGTTCTGCTGCTTTTTGGCGGGGGGATTTGCCTTTTGCGATGGGGCCTTTTGAGGCTGAGACTCCGGGTCAGGGGTATGTGGCGGGGCGGCCGGGGGCTCCGTCTTGGCCTCTTCAGGCTTTTGCGGGGGGTAGATACGCTGGGCTACCTTTTTAGGGGGCTTATCCTCCTTTTGGGGCGCATCAGCGGAAGTTCTGGTGGGAATGGCGATTTTGTTGCAGCCAGGGCAGAATGTGGCCTTATCGCCCAAGGCCTGACCGCAGTGGGGACAATTCATAGGAACACCTCCTTGTTGCATCCATAAAACAAGTATACTACACAAACGCACTTCTGTAAAGATTTTGACGAAAATGGGCCCGTTCCGGCGAAAAAGGACAGAATAAAGCACTATGAAATGTGCACAAAAAAATGAAAAATATTCGTGTAAAATGTGATGATTAGCGTGCGAATATTTAGAAAATAAAATTTCTGTGAAAAACCACAGAAAATCCTTGACATTGGGGAATTGTGTGTGTATCATTTATACTACGAAAAAATCGTTTGCACGCAAACATTCAGTATGCAAACAAAAGAATGGAGGGTTGGCACTTGGGTGTGCGTTTTAAGGATGGAAGTCCGGAGCAGCTCTTTCATGTGCTGGAGCGAAAGCATCGCACCGCAGTGGACAGTCTGCTGACGAAAAACGGGCTTTGCAACATCGGTCAGCCGATGGTTCTTAGTATTCTATCCCAGCAAGAAGACGGCACCATAGAGTCGCAAAAGGAACTGGCCAAACGGCTTCGGGTCTCTCCCGCCACGGTGACAGTGTCCCTGAAGTCCATGGAACGGGATGGATATGTGAAAAAACTGTCCAACTCCGAGGATCTCCGCTGTAAGCCCATTGCCATTACGTAAAAGGGCGTTCGGGCGGCCAAGCTGATCGACCAGGTTTTTGAAACGTTGGATCACGGAATGTATTTGGGCTTTAACCCCCAGGAGCGGGAACAGATTTCCGAGCTTTATCGCCGGATGATCGACAATCTCAATGCAATCGTGGTCAAAGAGCATGAAAGTTAGGAGGTAACCATCGTATGTTCAGACAACTCATGGGGTATATCCAGCAATACAAGAAATACTTTATTCTGGCACCCCTGACTGTGGTAGGAGAGTCTCTGGCGGAGCTGCTCCTGCCTTACCTGATGGGCCGCATTGTGGACGTGGGTGTTGCCAATGGCGACAAGCAATACATGTTTATGATGGGTGCCATTATGATCGTTGTGGCGGCGGCGGGTATCTTTGTGGGTATCTATTCCGCAAAGTTTGCCGCAAAAGCATCCCAGGGCTTCGGCTATAATCTCCGTCAGGCCCTCTTCCAGAAGGTGCAGACCTTCTCCTTTGCAGATGTGGATAAATTCTCCACCGCATCTCTGGTGACCCGCTGTACCACCGATGTAAAGCAGCTTCAGATGACAGCTATGGAATTGGTTCGGGTGCTGGTTCGTGCCCCTTCGCTGTTTCTGATTTCCTTTATCATCTGCCTGAAGATGAACTGGAAGCTGACCATGGTGTTTGTTGTGGCCATTCCCATTATGCTGGCTGTTATCTTCACCATTATGAAGTTCACCCGGCATCTGTTCTCGGTGATGCAGGCAAAGATCGATAACTTGAACGCCACTGTCCAGGAAAATCTGATCGCCATCCGGGTGGTCAAGAGCTTTGTTCGTATGGATCACGAGAAGAAGAAGTTTAAGGAAGCCAATGACGACCTGATGAAGACTTCTATTTCCGCCACCATTCGCCTGAGTATTATGCAGCCCGGCTCCCAGATCGTGCTCTACGGAACCACCCTGCTGATCTACTGGTTCGGCGGACACATGGTGGGCGATGGCCAGCTGCTTAGCGGTCAGCTCCTTAGCTTTATCAGCTATGTCAACAACATCCTTATGTCCATTATGATGTTCTCCATGGTGCTCACCGGTCTGACCCGTTCTCAGGCCTGCGGCGACCGTGTATGTGAGGTACTGAACCATCAGCCCGACATCGTGGGCAACGAAGAAGATACCGATGAGGAAAAAAACATCCGGGGCGAGATCCGCTTCGACCATGTTTCCTTCCAGTATCCCCAGTCCGGCCGGAGAGATATGGTCCTGGACGATGTAAGCTTTACCATTCCTGCGGGCTCCTTTGTGGCCATTGTTGGCTCCACTGGTGTGGGCAAGACCTCTATGGTGAGCCTGATCCCCCGGTTCTATGACACCACCTCCGGTAATATCTATGTAGATGGCGTGAATGTAAAGGATTACAGCCTGTCCCACCTGAGAAGCCACATTGGCATGGTGCTTCAGAACAACGTGCTCTTTACCGGTACCATCCGCTCCAACCTGCAGTGGGGTGCCCCCGGCGCTGACGATGAAACCCTGCTGGAGGCCACGAAGGACTCCCAGGCCTATGAGTTTATCTCCCGGTTCCCCGAGGGACTGGATACGGAGATCGACC
>CAZFXB010000025.1:5310-16591 GCA_964522835.1 uncultured Oscillospiraceae bacterium | reverse complement strand
GTCACGATTATGATCCCAAAGGGAGAAACGGTGACAGAAAAGGCAGTGGTGACACAGTATACCGTTCCCAAAGCGCCCATGGCTGTGAGCAGAGCGTTTAAAAGAAGCTTCGGTGTTTTTTCACTCATGGGGTCACCTCCCCGGGAATACCGGCGGACAGCAGAATTTCACGGGACTGGAGCCGGGCAGGAGGACAGCGCATCCCGGGCTTCTGGGACAGCATCTGAGGCAGTATGTCCTCCAGGTGCCCCTGGGAGGCCTCCAGCGTTTGCTCTCGGCCCTTTTCGTCCAGCCAGTGAAGGATGAGTCCGGCGTTGTTCTGATTCAGATAAATGATGCACCAGGCCAGCTGATCCAGGGCCAAATCACGGCCGCTGGATTCCTGGGGCCAATCCAGCCAGATGGATGCGATACGCTCCATGGGCTCCAGGGTATCCCGCACCACAGTTTTATCCAGTGCGGCGCTCTTCTTCCAGTGGATAGAACGAAGGGTGTCGCCGGTACGGTACTCCCGCAGATCATAGGGGTTAGATGCATCGGAGAAGGGCTTGGCAACCAGACTGGAACTGCCGGCCCAGTCGGGATGCTCCGGAGGTTCGGCAGGAAAGGGCAGCACAGTGACATAGATGGAATCCACCTTTTTCACAGGCATGGGCAAAAGACCGGTCAGATCCATGATCTTCAGCCCCTTCAGACTGCACCGATACTGGCAGCAGTGGGATGTGTCCAGTGTGAATCCATCGTAGACGCTTTTTAGTCTGTATTTTTTTGTTTCTCCTGTTACCACGCTGGTGGTGCGCAGCTTTCCCCGGAGGGGGCCTGTGGCAAAGAGCCTGCTCTGCCGCAGGGTCAGGGTGACCTTGGCCTCTGCTCCACGGATCACCTGATCCGGCACCGTCAGATATACCTGGGTACACAGAGCACCGGGAAGGCTGATAAACCAGGAGAAAAAGGGCAAAATCAGGGCCATTACCAGCAGCATTCCTGCCACATAACCGGTATAGGCAATGCGAAACAGGCAAAGAATCAGGAGCACTGCCACGTATATGATACGATTTCTTAGCATAATTGCCTCACTTGAGCTTAGGTGCAGGCACCTTCCGGAGGATACCGCTGCAAATGTCCTGGGCGGTTTTCTGATCCTGCTCGGCCTGACGGGTCAGCAGCAGTCGGTGAGCTACGGTATCGGTAAAGATAAACTGTACATCTGCGGGAATCACATAGTCCCGGCCCTGCACCCAGGCCACTGCCCGGGCCATGGAGGCAAGCGCCACGGAGGCACGGGGAGAAGCACCCTGACGGAGGTCGGGATGATTCCGGGTGGCGGTTACCAGTCGAACGATATACTTAAACAGGTCATCAGAGGCATAGACAGCGGCCACCTGATCCTGAATCTGCATCAGAATGTTCTGGTCAGCCACAGCGGAGATGGCATCCAGGGGGGAACCGGCCTGCTTTCGCCGCAGCAGCTCCAATTCGCTTTCCGGAGCGGGATAGCCCATGGTGAGCCGCACCATAAAGCGATCCATCTGAGAATCGGGGAGCAGCTGGGTACCGGAGGAACCGTAGGGGTTCTGTGCGGCAATGACCATAAAGGGCCGGGGGAGAGGATGGGTCACACCGTCCACGGTAACCTGACCCTCTTCCATGGCCTCCAGCAGGGCGGCCTGGGTTCTGGAAGAGGCCCGGTTCAGCTCGTCAGCCAGAAAGAGGTTGCAGATAATGGCACCCTCCTGATACTGAGTTGTGCCTGTGTTTTTATTGTAGATGGTAAAGCCGGTTACATCGGTGGGCATTACATCCGGGGTGAACTGCATACGTTTATAGTTAAGCTGAAGGGCACGGGAGAAGGCCACGGCCAGGGTGGTTTTACCAACACCGGGCTTGTCCTCCAGGAGAATGTGTCCTCCGGCCAGCATGGTTAAAAAGGTTTTCAGAATCATATCATCTTTGCCTACGATGGCACGGCGTACCTCGGTAAGCACTTTTTCTGCGTAAGTCACGGCTTTTCCTCTTTTCTTCAAAACTTCATAGATGGTACTATCATACCATAGCGGGGAGCCTCATTCAAGGGCATGAAAAGAAAAAAGTATCAAATTGTAACAAATAGATGGTTTTCAACCTGAGGAAAACAAAAAACACTGTTGAAAAGATAAAAGGAATGAAAAACTCTTGTGCAAAACGAACAAGGTGCATTGGGCGAAAGTATGCTATAATACTTTAAGAAAGTAAATTTTATCCCCTCTTAAAAGGAGTGTGTATACATGAGCAGACTAACCATTATGTCCGCATCCCGGGCCCAGACTACGGTGGAGGGGCTCTACACCGATATGGAGCGGCGAATCATCGCCAGTCCTCCCGGAATCTGTCCCCTGGATCTCACCAGTGCCTTTTTAAAGCTTTGCCGGGCTCAGACCTGCGGCAAATGCGTACCCTGTCGGGTGGGCCTGACCCAGATCGCCAATATGCTCTATGAGGTGCAGTCCCATAAGGCCACCATGGAGACCCTGGAGAAGATCCGGAATACGGCCAAAACCATTGAGGATTCTGCGGATTGTGCCCTGGGAGTAGAGACCGCCAGAATGGTGCTCCGGTCTCTGGAGGGGTGTTGGGATGACTATGTATCCCATGTGCAGGAGCATCGGTGCTCTACCCTGACCACCCAATCCATTCCCTGTATGGCCAACTGTCCCGCAGGTGTGGATATTCCCGGCTATGTGGCACTGGTGGAGGCGGGGCGGTACGCCGATGCGGTTCGGCTGATTCGGAAGGATAACCCCCTGCCTGTGGCCTGCGCCATGATCTGCGAGCATCCCTGCGAAAGCCGATGTAGGAGAACCCTGCTGGATGCACCCATCAACATTCGGGGGCTGAAGCTGGCTGCGGTAAATTATGCCGGAAATGTTCCTGCACCCAAGTGTGCAGAGAAGACGGGCAAGCGGGTTGCGATCATTGGCGGCGGCCCCTCCGGCCTCAGTGCCGCCTACTACCTTCAGCTTATGGGGCATCAGTGTACCATCTTTGAAAAGCGGAAGCACCTGGGCGGAATGCTTCGATATGGCATTCCCAACTACCGACTGCCCCGGCAGCGGCTTCAGGAGGATATTGACTGCATTCTTTCCACCGGTGTGGAGGTACGCCGGGAGACTGGCGTAGGCCGTGGGGAGAATATGATCTCCATGGAACAGCTTCGGGCAGAATATGACGCAGTGTTTATCTCCATCGGTGCCCACGATGACAAGAAGCTGGGAATTCCCAACGAGAACGCAGAGGGTGTTCTTTCCGCTGTGGATATGATGGGCTCCATCGGAGATGGGATTATGCCGGATTTCCGGGGCAAGAAGGTTTGCGTCATTGGCGGCGGCAACGTGGCCATGGACTGCACCAGAAGTGCCATCCGCTGCGGAGCGGAGAAGGTTTCCATTGTCTATCGCCGCCGTCAGGTGGATATGACCGCACTGCCGGAGGAGATCAACGGTGCCCTGGAGGAAGGGGCACAGATGCTGGATCTCCATGCGCCCCACAGCATTGAGGTGGACAAGGAGGGGCGTGTGGTGGGCCTCTGGACAGAGCCCAAGCAGGTGGGTCTGATCCACAACCGCCGGGCCGATGTGATCTCCGGAGGTCAGCCCCCTGAGCTGATTCCCTGTGATATTGTGGTGGTGGCCATCGGCCAGACCATCGAGACCCAGTATTTTGAGGAGGAGGGCATTCCCATCAAGCGGGGTGTCATCGATGCCCAGGACTGGACTGCGGTGGAAAATGCCACAGGCGTATTCGCCGGCGGTGACTGCGTTACCGGGCCGAAAACCTGCATCCGGGCCATTGCAGCGGGCAAGGTTGCAGCGGCAAATATCGACAATTATCTGGGATATTATCACTCCATAGCAGTGAATGTGGACATCCCGGAGGTGAGCCTGCGGGATCACAAATACTGCGGACGGATCAATCTGACGGAGCGACCTGCCGCAGATCGAAAGGACAACTTTGAGCCAATGGAGAACTCCATGAGCCAGCGGGAAGCCCAGCAGGAGGCCAGCCGCTGCCTCCGGTGCGATCACTTTGGCTGCGGCAGCTTTAAGGGAGGCAGAAGAAACGAATGGTAAATGTTACGGTAAACGGACGGCATGTGGCCGTCCCCGATGGGGGCACCATTCTGGAGGCCACGAAGCTGGCGGGATGTCCTGTGCCTACCCTGTGCTTTATGAAGGATATTAACGAGATCGGTGCCTGCCGGGTCTGTGTGGTGGAACTGGAGGGGGCGGATCACCTGATTACCGCCTGCAACAATAAGTGCGTAGAGGGTATGGCCATCCGTACCAACTCCCAGAAGGTGCGGGAGGCCCGGAGAACCAATATTGAATTGATCCTGTCTCAGCATCGGACAAACTGTCCCACCTGTAACCGGGATAAAACCTGTCAGCTGAAAAAAATTGCCCAGTCCATCAGCATGGATGATGTAATGAATTTCCGGCATGAGTACCCCGAGGATAACTGGGATCAGACCTTCCCTCTGATTCGGGACGAGAGCAAATGTATCAAGTGTATGCGCTGTGTATCCTTCTGTGACAAGGTTCAGAGCCTGGGTATTTGGGATATGGTGGGTACTGGCTCCCATACCACCGTGGGTGTGTCCGGGGGCAGAAATATCCGCAGTGCAGACTGTGCCCTCTGTGGCCAGTGTATCACTCATTGTCCGGTCAATGCCCTTCACGTTCGGGATGATACTAAGGCACTCATTGGTCTGGGCGGAGCCCTGAATGACCCCAACAAGACCGTGGTGGTACAGGTGGCCCCCGCTGTCCGGGCGGCCTGGGGCGAGACATTTGGACTTTCTGCGGATGTTGCCACGGAAAAGCGTTTGGTAACAGCCCTGAAGCGGATTGGTGTGGACTATGTGTTTGACACCAATTTCTCCGCTGACCTTACCATTATGGAGGAAGGAACGGAGTTTCTCCAGCGGATGCAGGATGGGAAAGACCATAAATATCCCATGTTTACCTCCTGCTGCCCCGGTTGGGTTCGGTTTCTCAAGTCCCAGTACCCGGATATGACCGGGGAACTGTCCACTGCCAAATCACCCCAGCAGATGTTTGGTGCAGTGACCAAGACCTATTTTGCAAAGAAAATTGGGGTGGATTCCAAGAACCTTGTCTGTGTGTCCGTGATGCCCTGTATTGCCAAAAAGGCGGAGCTGGAGATCCCCAACATCAACGATGGTGGAAGCGGCAAGGATGTGGATTTCTCCATTACCACCCGAGAGATGTGCCGTATGATTAGTGCGGATCAGATCCAGGTGGAGCAGCTGCCGGAGACAGAGTTTGATTCCCCCCTGGGTAGCGGTACCGGGGCAGCGGTGATCTTCGGTGCCACCGGTGGCGTGATGGAGGCGGCCCTTCGTACTTGCAGCTATGTGCTCACTGGGGAAAATCCTGATCCGGACAAGTCCTTCCTGGAGGCCCGGGGCATGGAGGGCTGGAAGGAGGCCACTTACGATGTGGCAGGAATCACAGTCCGGACTGCTGTGGTCAGCGGATTGGGCAATGCCCGACGGCTGATCCGAGCCCTGCGTCGTGGGGAGGTCAGCTATGATTTTGTAGAGGTCATGGCTTGTCCCGGCGGCTGTGTGGGTGGCGGCGGCCAACCCATCCACTACAATGAGGAGTGGGCAGAGGAGAGAAGTCGTGTACTCTACCGCTACGATGAGAAGAACCCCCTGCGGTTTTCCCACGAAAACCCGGAGGTGCAGACGCTCTACAGTGAATTCCTGGGTGAGCCCTGCGGACATACCGCCCATGAGCTTCTGCATACTGACCACAGCGGCTGGCAGATGCCTAAGGCGCCTGTGTACGATGATGATGTAATGATGATTCGAAGATAAAAATTCGAGGCTGTCTATTTGACAGCCTCGTTTTTACATAATTGCAGCCCCGGGTTTACCGTTTCACGGTTTTCTGACGGAGCTTTTGACAGTATTGGGTGCAGAGCTTGTCGGTACATTCAGAGCATCGAAGGGCAGTATTGGTCATTTCCCAGAACCGCTCCGGGTAGAGCATTACGCAGATCTCCCAAACCAGGAAAACAAGAAATCCCATAAAAAACAGGCTAAGGCCGAAGAAGCCGCCGATAAAGACCAGGTGGGAGAACATCATCAGATGATCCCAGTTGAAAATCCGGCAGGTGGTGCAGCAGCGGGTTTTCGTAATGAGACGGAAGGGGCACCAAATGAGCACACAAATCAGGTCACAGACATAATAGAACATGGAGATAAGCACCATGATCTTTTTGCCGATTATGCCAAAACAGTATAGCAGACCAATCACAACCGTCACAACGGCCCAGAGGAGGAACACCTTATAGGCCCCTTTTGTGGTATTGACAATGTATTTTTTCAGGGATTCCATGTGAATCTTTTCTTTTATGGGGCGAAAGCGGAAAAGAAAATGCTTCTGAGAGCCAAGGGAAATCTGTGCCCGGGCGGGCAGAATTTGCAGCAGCATATCCACCATCCAGATCACCCAGAATAGATGCAGGGGAGATAGGTACCGGAAAAAATCCATACCCTCCAGGATAGAAAAGCTACCGGGAAAAAGAAAAAAGCACATCAGACCCAATGCAAACAGAATGCACCGGGCAATGAGCTTTGCGGTATATATTTTTCTGATTTTAGAAGGGGGCTGACGGTCCATGTTGTGGCTCCTTTTGACAATACTCCTTTCATTATGACATAATTTGCGTGGAATTGCAAGGAAAAATGAAAAAGTCCCCGCCGCAGGATATGCGGCAGGGACTTTGTAAAATAAAACCGGTTTAAGCGGTGACCTGGATTGCGCCGGTGTAAATCTTGCCGGCTTCGGGAATGATTGCATTTCCGTCCAGGGTGACGGTACCATTCACCTTGGAGTCTGCGGAGACTTCCAGACGGGTGAGATAGCTTGTGCCCACGGGGGTCCAGGTGGAACCATTTGTGAGCTTGACCCAAACGCCGTTGTTCACAGTGGGAGCAGCAGTGTTGGTGAGACCGCCCAGCATGGTGGCATCAGCAGAGTAGATGTAGCCCTCCTTCACCGGGAGCTTTTCAGTGCCAATGACAATCAAATTGCCTGCTGCATCCTTCTCGGGGGTGAAGTAGAACTTGGGGGCAGCCATGGGGGGCATTCCACCCATGGGAGGCATATCGCCCATAGGGGGCATGTCGCCCATATCAGGCATACCGGGCATATCCTCGCCGGGAGCGGGCATGGGAGGCATCTTGTTTTCCTGCTTGGCCCAGGTGCCCTTGATCTCGTAGCCGTCCTTGTTTACGGCAATGCCGCCGAACTGGTTGTCGGCAGGGGAGAGATAGTAGGAATACTGGTCGTGGAGTGCTACAGAGGAGGAGCATGTACCCTTGATATCACAGCCATCAAAGTTCAGAACCAGGTTCTGGCCCCACCAGATCATGCCCTCGCCGTTGGTGGCAACAGAAATGGAGTTGAAGAAGTTGCCCTCCAGAGCGGTGCCGTTCTTCTCGTTGCAGTCCTTGAAGGAAACCTGGGGATCGGAGATCATGTTCTTTACATCGAACTTACGGAACAGCTTCTGATTCTTCACGTTGAAGTTGTAGGGATCGTATTTGGGATCCTTCTCCTGGGGTGCGGCAGTATCCAGAACCTCGGAGAATGCGGGGGTGCCCATGCCGGGATCGTCGCAGGTCATAAGCTGGACGATGACACCCTTATCGGAGTTAAACTTGGAGTTCTTTACGTCGATGACAGGGGTGCAGGCCTTGATGAGGAAGGCAGCGCCCTGGGTGTTGAAGGTGGAGTCGGCTACTTCGGTGATGCCACAGGCGGGGAGGGGATCCGCAGTGTTGTCCTGGGCGCCGGGAACGTAGCGAACGTTGTTGGTCTTGTGGTACATGACGCCGTACTTGGTGGTTACGTTACAGCCGTCATACCAGCCGGCAGAGGCGTGCTCATTGGCCACAACTGCGGCATAGGTCATGCCGTACTTCTTGGTGTTGTAGTCGTAGGATACGCCGGTATCCTTCAGGCCAGCCTTCAGAGCTTTAAAAGCCTGGGAGTCAGCAGCGTTACCGATGGTGGAGCCGTAGAATTTGTTAAAGCAGCCGCCGATGGAGTAGGTGGCGTAGCAGCTGGGATCCTCAGTTCCGTCGGTGGTCACATCAACCACAGAGTTTTTCACCTTCAGGTCAATGGAGTACTGGCCCATTTCCTTTGTGGCGCCGGTGTCGTCGATGGAGAGAACACCCCAGCCATCGGACAGAAGAATGTCATTTTCGTAGGTTACATCGGCATAGCCATCGATCATGGTGGCACGGGCGTGGCCGTCGGGGCTGATGCCCAGCATCCAGGGGCAGGAGGACATGCCTTCGGCCTTGGACTCATACTTGGAGCCGTTGGCACGAACAAAGGAGTTTTCAACCTTAACCTTCAGGCCGGGGTTGGTGCCGCCGGCAAATACACCGTGGCGAATCTGGCCGGCTCCGTCAAAAACAAAGCCGTCTACGGTAACATCGGATGCACCGTAGCACGCAACGCCTGCACCGTAGCCCTTGAAGTCGTTGCCGCCGGAGCCGTCAGCGGTCATGGTGAGATCCTTCACGGTGTAGGTGCTGTCGTTTACCATAACACCATTGAAGAGAGCATTGTCGGAGTCGATCTTGCCGCCCTCCAGCTTTGCACCGTCGAAGGTGCCACCGGTGATGGCAGCGGGGACAGACTGGTTTTCCTGAACCTTACCGCCGTCCACAAACAGGGCGGTGCGGTAGTCACAGCTGCCCTTGGTCATGCCGCCCTGATAAAGGCCGGTTTCCGGGGCGATGGGTGCGGTTTCATAGGCAACCGCACCGGCAGTACCGGCGGGTACCTCTACCCCATTTAAGATGTATGTCATCAGTTTTTCCATGGAAGTTGCTCCTTTCGAGTTAAAACTTAGTCACATTATACTATTTTCAACCCCGCTCCGTCAATCCTTTAGAACACAAAGCAAAAATGAAACGATAGGGGACAATTGAAACAGAATTTTCTTGACCTTGGGGTAGATTATGCTATAATAGGTCTGCGGCTCCCGAAAAGGGGGTCTTTTTAGACGAAAAAGGGGTTTTTGTGTGAAAAAATATATCGGAGATAAGAATTTTTATCGGCGTGTTTTAGCGGTTATGCTGCCGATTATCATTCAGCAGGGCGTTACCAACTTTGTGGGACTCCTCGATAATATTATGGTGGGGCAGGTGGGCACCGAGCCCATGAGCGGTGTGGCAATCGCAAACCAGCTCCAGTTTATCTTTCAGCTCTGTATTTTTGGCTCCCTGTCCGGCGCAGGTATTTTTTGTGCGCAGTACTATGGCAAGGGCGATCAGGAGAAGATCCAGAGCGTATTCCGCTATAAGATCATCTGTACCACGCTGATTACTGCCATTGCTCTGGCGATTTTCTGGGCTTTCCGGGAGCCTCTTCTGCGGCTGTTCCTGACGGATACAGGCTCCGGCGGCGATTTGGAAGCCACCCTGCGGTACGGCAAGGAATATCTTGGCTACATGCTGGTGGGTATGATTCCCTTTGCAGCGGCCCAGCTTTATTCTTCCACCATGCGGGAGACTGGAGAAACCAAAATCCCCATGTATGCAAGCTCTCTGGCGGTATTGGTGAATCTGGTGCTGAACTATGTTCTGATTTTCGGCCACTTTGGAGCACCCCAGCTGGGTGTGGCCGGTGCTGCCATTGCTACGGTTATTTCCAGGTTTGCAGATGTGGCGCTGCTGATCGTCTATACCAAGGTGAAGCGGGAGAAATTCCCCTATTTTACCGGGATGTATCGCACCTTAAAGGTGCCCAAGGCGCTGGCTGTGGAAATCACGAAAAAGGGTATGCCCCTGCTGGTGAACGAGCTTATGTGGTCCCTGGGCACCACCATGATCGTTCAGTGCTACTCTACCCGGGGCCTGGATGCTGTGGCTGCCTATAATATTTCCAGCACCATCAACAATTTCTTCTCCATTGCCATGCAGGCCATGGGCAACGCCATTGCCATTATGGTAGGACAGGAGCTGGGGGCGGGAGAATTCCTCCGGGCCAAGGATACCAACCGGAAGATGATCGGCTTCGGCGTGGTTCTGTGTCTCTTTGCCGCCGGTCTTCTGGCATTGACTGCCCCCATGTTCCCCAGAATCTACAATACAACTGAGCATGTCCGGGAACTGGCTACCAGACTTTTGTGGCTGGATGCGATTTTCCTGACCTGGCGAGGCATCTATAACAGCTGCTACTTTACCCTGCGTTCCGGCGGCAAGGCGTTCCTTACCTTCCTGTTCGACAGTGTATCCATGTGGATTGTCAATCTGCCGGTGGCTCTGGTGCTGGCCTATCTGACGGGTCTGCCCCTCCTTACCATGTACCTGATCGTCCAGATTTTCGATGCGTTGAAGGCGTTTTTGGGACTGTACCTTGTTCATAAAGGAATCTGGATCAACAATTTGACATAAATGATTCCCTCCGGCGAAGGCCGGAGGGAATTTCACTATTTTGGCTTATTCAAAATCATATCGAACACCGTCAAACTCCAGATATGCGGGATAGTAGTCCTGGGTGGTGCTGGTGAGGGCTACAATGGACTCCTCACGAATCAGGTCGTCCTCCAGTCGAAATGCGTCCCCACCACCCACAGGCACTTTTGTGCCGTCGGTAAAGACAATGTAGGCCGTTTTGAAATAGTTCTCCAAAAGGTCATTGATGACTTCTACGTGGAGCGTTTCAAAGGTGTCCCAGTCGCCGGTTCCGGCCTCATAGGCAACATAGGCATCAAAGAGTTCTTCGTTGTGGATGTACCAGGCAAAGGTGTTTGCGCTTACATCCAGCTGGAGCTTTACCACGGTTCCGTCGGGGGTATCATAGGTAAGCCAGGATGTGAGATAGCCGTCTCCGTCTGTGTCCTGGGCGGGAGCGTATTGGGTTCCAGGGTCTGTCACGTAGAATTGATTCCCGATCAGCAGGTTATCGTCCAAATAAACTTCTAATGTATAGCATCCCGGGGTGTCAGTCAGTCCGGGCAGCTCCGCTGTGTCCAGAGTTTCTGTCCAGTTGCCGGGGGCGGTATGCTGGGATGTAAAGGAGGCAAGCTCCTCCATGTTTCTATCCAGCAGCCGATAATTCAGCGTATAAGTTTTGTCATCCTCTGTTTCGGGCCAGTTCATGGTAAGCGTAGCGGTTACATTCTGGCCGGTGGTAAGATAGGTAATGGGCGTACAGGTTTCGTCATCGGAATCATACATGGAGAGTTC
>CAZFXB010000025.1:0-5210 GCA_964522835.1 uncultured Oscillospiraceae bacterium | reverse complement strand
AAAGATTCGCCCCCGTAAAGCGCCAACTCGGAACCGTCAGCAAAGCGAAGCACAGCATTCCGGCAGATGATTTCGTCCAAATAGTTGACCCAGCTAAAAAAGGCTTCGGTGTAGTTTTCGTCGTCAAAGCTGTTTCTTCCATCCTCTGGATAGGTCTCCCACCGAAGAGCCTCCAGACCGGGCAGATGGGCACTCCAGCGGAAGGTCTGATTGACCGGGTCTATGGTCAGAAGAGATAAATAGTCTTTTCCGTCACTTTCAAACCCAAGAGAAAGTCCATCAATGGGAATGTTAAGCTGTGAGGTATAAACGGTGTGGGTGTTTACTTCCGGATTGTGTTCTGGAGAATTCTGGGTTTCCTCTGGTTCCATCAGAGATTCATCCATAAAGGAGGCATCCATTATAGGGATTTCCGGAGCCTCCGGCTGGCTGAGGGAGCCACCCATGTCGCTGCCCATAAAGCGGAGCCCTACCATCACAGTGCCGCAGAGCAGCAGTATCAGGCAGGCCACAGCAGTAAGGGGCTTTTTTAAGGTGTGTCCCCCTTTTTGGTCCATGGAAAGGGGCGTTGCGGCAGCCTTTGTGGGTGAGTGGTTCATACTGTTATCATAATAGGTATCCAGCAGATCGGTTATCTTGATCTTCAAAACAATACCTCCTTGCTTAAATATTTTTGAAGAATCTTTTTGCCTCTGACCAGGCGGCTCCTTACGGTGCTGGCGGGAATGTTCATTTCAGCTGCAATTTCGTCGGATGTTTGAAAGTAGTAGTAATAGCGAAGAAAGATTTCTCTGTCCTTGGGACGCATCTTGTTGATGGCACTTTTGACCTGTCGCTGTACCTCTGCCTGCATGACCGCCTCCTCCGGGCTGTCGGCAGAGGTGGCGATGTCCACCTCATCTGTGTCCATGGGTAATGCTTTTTTGCTGCGCAGGTAGGATTTTGCTTTATTTCTTGCGGTGGCGCAAAGATAGGCTCGCAGTTTGCCGGGGGAAATATGATCGGCGTAGTTCCACACGGCTAAAAAAGTGTCCGATACCAGCTCCTCAATGTCTCCGGCTGCGCCCGTTCGCCCCAGAATATTGGAAATGTTGATATAAACCAGCTTTCCGAAGGTTTCCATCAGCTCCTCCAGGGCTTCTGGATCCTGGGCTTTCAGCCGCCGAAGCAGTTTCTCTTCTGTCATTGTGTCACATCCTTACTGTAGGTTAAGAGCTCTCGTATATTAAGACGAAAAGGAAAAAAATAAAGTTGCATTTTCGCAAAAATCCCCCGTGAAGTTTTCTTCACAGGGGATTTACTATTCAGGAGCGATGGCGGCGGATCAGCACCACGATCAGTACGATCACCAGAATCAAAATAAGTACGAGGGCAGCGGCGAAGCCAATGAAGAGATGCATCATGGAGCTGCTGACTCCGGCAATGGGGGAGGGGCTGGCTTCCGGAGCAGAGGCCGGGGCGGTCTCCTGGTCGTCCAGACTTGCCTCAGCTTCTACAGGTGTGGCAGCCTCCTGGGTGCTGTCGGAAAGGGGCTGGCCAATTTCCACGATGGAAATCACTTCTTCTTCCTCCATGGTGGAGTCCTCGATGTCTTCATATTCCGGAGCCTCTTCCAGAATTTCTGCGGCTTCGGTGCTTTCGTTGCCCCAGGTGAGAATATCATAGTTTTCGTATGCCCAGTCAAAGAGCTTAATGCTCTGGGCAAAGCTGCTCTCCCGAGAGCCGCAGCCCATGACCACAACGATCAGCTCCAGTCCGTCCTTGTTGGAGGCGGAGATCAGATTGTAGCCGGAGGTGGAGGCGTGGCCGGTTTTTACACCGATGGCATAGGGGTAGTTGTAAGAAGGGTAGGAAGAACCGGGAAGCAGACCATTGGTGGAGGTGATTCGTTGTTCTCCATGGACATTGGTGGCCTCCAGCGTGGTGATGGCAGAGCCTACAATTTCCCGGAATGTGTCGTATTCCATGGCAGCCCGGGCGATGACGGCGAGATCTCTTGCGGTGGTGTAGTGTTCAGAGTTGGGCAGACCGTGACAGTTGGCAAAGTGGGTTCCTTCGCAGCCCAACTCCTGGGCTTTTTCGTTCATCATTTCCACGAAGGCTTCCTGACTGCCGGCGATATACTCTCCGATGGCATTAGCTGCCTCGCAGGCGGAAACCACCAGCATACTCTGGAGCAAACGATAGACCGTCATTTCTTCTCCGATGGAAATTCCACCGGTGGAGGCGGCAGCAGGCAGACTGTTGACAGCCTGACTGGATACGGTGACTTTGTCCTTCAAATTTCCCTTTTCGAGACAGAGCAGGGCAGTCATAACTTTCGTGGTGCTGGCAGGGTAGTTGGTGTCACTGGCGGCGTGGTCGTAGAGCACCTGGCCGGACTTCATATCCATGACTACAGCAGCGTAGGCGGTGACAGATACATTGTCGGCAACCGGGGCATCACTTTCATGGATCATGTCAGAGGCCATGGCAGGCACCATGCAGGCTGAACACAGAATGAAAACTGCAAGCAGCAGGGAAAACACTCGATTCATAAATAATCTCCTTATTTCTCTTTTTTACGCACCACTATATCATACCAAAAAACAGCTTGTATGTAAAGAAAAATGTTGATATGGCAAGGCTTTTGCCGAAAAACGCCCAACAATAGAGCCATAGCAAAAAAGTGCTGCCCCGGCGATTTGAAATCACCAAAGGCAGCACTTGGTTATTTTTAGCGAATTACAGCGCCCAGCTCAGCTTCCAGCTTCTTGAGTACGTTTTCAATCACGCCCTCGGAGTCGCTGTCAGTCAGGGTGCGCTCATCAGAGCGGAGCTCCAGATTAAAGGCCAGGGACTTTTTGCCCTCGGGGATACCCTTGCCCTTATACAGGTCGAAGAGGCGAACCTTCCGCAGAAGCTTGCCGCCGGCAGAGCGGATGCAGTTTTCTACCTCTGCGGCGGTGAGATGGTCGTCGCAGACCAGCGCCAGATCCCGATCCACGGAGGGGAACTTGGGCAGTGGCTGGTAGAGAGATTCGGGAGCCAGCAGCGTGAAGAGCTTTGTCAGGTTGATCTCTGCGGTATAGATTTCGTCGGCAATGCCGTAGCCGGAGGCCACCAGGGGATGAATCTGGCCCAGCGTGCCCACCTTTTTGCTGTCTACATACAGGTCTGCGCAGCGGCCAGGGTGATAGGAGGGGTTTTCCTTCTGGGCATGATAGCTCCGGGGCAGGGTGTTCAGGGTGGTGAGCACAGCCTCTACCTCGCCCTTCAGGGAGAAGAAATCTTCACCCTCGCCGTAGGAGCCCAGAGTCAGAATGACCTCTTCATTGGGCAGCTCCTGACCCTCCACGGGCAGGTAAACTTTGGCCAGCTCATAGAGCTTGGCAGCCTTGTTCCGGTGTGCGTTGTTCCGGGACAGGGTTTCCAGCATACAGGGCAGGGTGGTGGTACGCATGACGGAGGTATCCTCGCCCAGAGGGTTCAGAATCCGGATGCAGTTACGCAGGGGAGAATCCTGAGGCAGACGGATCATGTCGAACATGGTGGGGCTGCCGAAGGAGTAGGTCAGGATTTCGTTATAGCCCATGCCACGGCAGATGGAGCCAATCTGGTTCTTTCTCTTCTGCTCCTCGGTGTAGCCGCCCTGGGCGGTGGCACCACGGAACATGGTGACAGGGATATTGTCATAGCCGTACATCCGGGCCACTTCCTCGGCCACGTCTGCCATGTAGTGAATGTCCGTTCTCCAGGAGGGAACTTTCAGGCTGTCGCCTTCTGCTTCGAAGCCAAGGCGGCCCAGGTACATGAGCATGTCCTCACGGGAGATATCCGTGCCCAGGTGACGGTTGATCTTCTCAGGCTCAAAGGCAACGGTAACGGGCTGGGGCACATAGTTGATGACATCGATAACGCCGTCCATTACATCACCGGCCTCCAGCATTTCCACCAGCTCGCAGGCACGCTGGACAGCGGGGTAGGTGGTCAGGGAGTTCAGACCCTTTTCAAACTTGGTGGAGGCGTCGGTACGCATACCCAGGGCATTGGCGGTCTGGCGAATGCAGGTGCCGTCAAAGTTGGCGGATTCAAATACCACGGTGGTGGTATCTGCTACGATCTCGGAGTTTTCGCCGCCCATAATGCCTGCCAGACCGATGGCCTTCTCGCCATCTGCGATAACCAGCATTTTGGAGGTCAGGGTATGGTCATTGCCGTCCAGGGTGGTGAGGGTTTCGCCCTCCTGGGCCCGGCGAACCACGATTTTGCCGCTGCCTACATAGCGGTAGTCAAAGGCGTGCATGGGCTGGCCGTACTCCAGCATAACATAGTTGGTGATATCTACAATGTTATTGATGGGCCGAACACCCAGGGCGTGGAGCCGCTGACGGAGCCACTTGGGGGAGGGGCCGATTTTTACGTTTTTCACCATCCGGGCAGTGTACCGGGCACAGAGCTCCGGATCTTCAACCTCCACGTCCAGCATATCGAACATGGATCCGACATCAGAACCCTTTACCTCCGGCTCGTGGAGCTGGAAGGGCTGATTAAAGGTGGCGGCAGCCTCCCGGGCAATGCCGATGATACCATAGCAGTCGGTTCGGTTGTTGGTGATCTCAAATTCCACCACGGAATCGTTGGTGCCGATGACCTCGTTGATATCCTGACCCACATAGGCATCCGGCTCTTCAATGATGAAAATGCCGTCTTCGATGGCATAGGGAAAATCGTTGACGGTGAGATTCAGCTCTTTCAGGGAGCAGAGCATACCGTTGGACTTTTCTCCACGGAGCTTGCCCTTGGTGATATGAACACCGCCGGGCAGGTAGGAGTTGTGCTTGGCCACGGGAACCAGGTCGCCCTGCTTTACATTCTGGGCACCGGTGACGATCTGGATGGGCTCCTCAGCACCCACATCCACCTGGCAAATCCACATATGGTCGGAGTTGGTATGCCGGGTGATCTCCAGCACCTTGCCCACCACCACATTCCGAATTTCAGCAGAGAGAACCTCAGTGGTCTCTACCTTGGTGCCGGACATGGTCATGGCGGCATCAAATTCGTGGTCGGTAGCGGTAATATTTACATAGTCATTGAGCCATTTTCTTGAAATATTCATTCCTATCCACTCCTTTCTCAGAACTGCTCCAGGAACCGCACGTCGTTGTCAAAAATCAGACGCAGGTCGTTGATGGCAAATCGGTTCATGGTCATACGCTCCACGCCAC
>CAZFXB010000024.1:0-16863 GCA_964522835.1 uncultured Oscillospiraceae bacterium | reverse complement strand
AATCTGTACGTTGATGGATAGACAGGGGGTTCCGGTTTCGAAATACTACTATTAAAGCATTGTCCCAGAGCAGCGTTTGCTGCTCTGGGACAATGGTGTTTTTATGAACTGTGTACGAGTTAGCCGACTGCACCATCCTCGTCAGGAATGGTGGGATCGTTCGTGTCGCCGGGAGTCTGGGTGTCGTCAGGGGTCTGGGAATCGCCGGGAGTCTGAGTGTCATCGGGGGTCTCGGGGGCCTGAGGCTGATTGGCTTCAAAGCTCAGGTAGCGATACAGCATGGTGGCGGCCTGGGCCCGGGTGGCGGTGCCACGAGGCATCAGGGTTACAACACCGTTATCCGAGGAGCCGGAGATAATATTGACAGAAACGGCCCATGCAACATAGGTCTTTGCGTAGTTGTGGGTTTCTGCTGCGTCCGGGAATGTACCGAGATCTGCGGAGCCGGTCAGGGTCAGGCCCTTATAGTTAGTGGCGTAGCGATAGATGAATGTGGCCAGCTCTTCCCGGGTGATTTCCTTCATGGGTTCAAAGGTGGTTTCGGTAGAACCCTTGGTAATACCAAGGCTGTAGGCCCAGGCGATGGGAGTGGTGAAGTATCTGCCCGCTTCCACATCGGTGAAGGGGGTGGCGGCATCGCAGGCAGGCTGACCGGCCATACGATACAGGAAGGTGACCAGCATACCACGGCTCAGGTAGGTAGCAGTACCAAATTCCGTGGCATTCATACCGTTGATGATGCCCGCATTGTAGAAGTAGTCCACGGCATCGGAGTAGAAACGACCGGAGGTGGTATCGGAGAATATGGCGGGGATCACCAGGTCGATATCCTGATTGCAGCGGGTGCAGTGGTTTGTTGCCTTGCCGGGCTTGCAGGCTGTGGCCTCCTGCGTTACGGTGGCCTCCTGGCTGCCGTAGGTGTGGCCAAGGGCGGGGATTACATCTGTTTTAGAATCGCCGCAGTAGCTGCACTGGTAGGTGCCGCTGCCGTCCTGGGTGCAGGTGGGGGCTTTGCTGGTTTCCGTCAGGGTATAATTATGTCCGATAGAGACATTCAGCGAGGCCGTTACCTTACCGTTTACAGTGGCAGTCAAAACCGCAGTGCCGGCTGAAACAGGCTTAATGGTGACATAGCCGCCGAAGGAGGAAATGGTGAATACATTTTCATCGGAGCTCTGATAGATAACTTCACGGTTGCCGGAGGCGTTTTCGGGCGTATATATCAGGCCCAGCTGGTTGATTTGGTCGGGGCAGACAGTAAATTCGGTGAGATCAAAGCCGTCGATGGCATCATAAAAGGTGACTCTTTCAAGCGGAATCTCATTGGATACCACGGTGAACTCCAATGCCTCGAAGTGGCCGGTGATTGGCGAGCCGTCCTCGTCGATGATGCCGAAGACCATAGAATGGGTACCCAGGGGAACCTTGTATTTCTTCAGATCAATGGGAAGGGTCACCATGTGCCGCTCATCCGGGGAAGCATTGATTTCACTGAGCTTTTTGACAAACCGAACATAGTCGTTGTTCTTTTCGTCCATCAGGATTGCAAATATGTATTGATCGCTGCGGCAGCCTTCTACGATGAAGCTGATTCTGGCGGTGGTGTCCTTTATAAAGGTGGCACCGTAGGCAGTATCTGCCGGAAGCATAAAGCCGTCGCCGGAACGTGTTTCCAGACTGTATGCGGCAATGCCATTAGAAAGCTGACCGATGGTGGGGATTTCGCTGATTTCTGCCTCTATGTTGGACTCCATATTGGGATCAACGGTTATATCCCATGCACTGACGGAGACAGTCAGACAGCAAAGGGCCAAAAGCAGAAACAGAAGGGAACGTAGCTTTTTCATAAGAACCTCCTCGTTCTTTCGATATGTTGGTATCCCAACGGATACCGGTAACTTGATTATATCATTGCAGTATATTTCTGTAAAGCCTCAGTTTTCTTTTCTTCATTCGTTGTGTTGACTGGGGGCTTCACAAATTCATAGAGAATTGGTATAATATTAAAAAGCCGTTGGGAAGGTGGAACTATGAGCATAATTGTACTGCGCCGGGAGGGGGCACTGGAGCTTCCTTTTCGCCCGGGCCAGACCATTTTGGCGCTGCTTTTGCAGCAGAGAGGGGACGGCGTGGAGGCACCCTGCGGCGGTAAGGGAACCTGTAAAAAGTGTACCGTCTATCAGGTGCTTCCAGAGGGAGAGAGGGAGATTCTCGCCTGTCAGACCTGGGCAGAGGATGGTATGGTGCTCCGGCTGCCGGAGCAGTTGGAACTTGTGGTGGAATTGGGGGCGCAAAATCAGGATACAGTGCCCACAGAGCCGGGAAAGCGGGGCTTGGGAATCGCCTGTGATATTGGAACCACCACCCTGGTATGTAAGCTGGTGGAGCTGGAGACAGGAAAGTGCCTGAGCACGGTGGGCACTGCAAATCCCCAGAGGGCCTATGGAGCAGATGTGATCTCCAGAATTGAGGCATCCAGACAGGGGCAAGGGAAGGCAATGACCGGGGCCCTACGGCGGGCGCTTGCCCAGATGATTCGGCGTTTGGCGGAAAAAGCAGAAGTTTCTCTTGGAGAGATTCAGTCCATGTCTGTGGCAGCCAATACCACCATGTGTCATCTGCTGGTGGGGCTGAAACCGGACAGTATGGGGGTGGCCCCTTATCTGCCGGAGCATACATTCGGATGTGATTACGACGCAAAGGCCCTGGAGCTTCCCTTTGATGGGGCTGTATATGTGGCTCCCGCAGTCTCGGGCTTTGTGGGGGGAGATATTACAGCAGGAATCCTGGCGGCAGGCCTGGAGCAGGGTGGAGAAAACACACTCTTGATCGATGTGGGTACCAATGGAGAGCTGGTGCTGGGGCGAGGGGATCGGTTAGTCTCCTGTGCCACGGCGGCGGGCCCAGCCTTTGAGGGTGCGGGGATTCGATTTGGTATGACCGCCTCTCCTGGAGCTATTTCGGAGGTTCGGTGGCAATGGGGACAGGTGAAATGCGGCGTCATCGGCGGAGGCCAGGCGAAGGGCATCTGCGGCTCCGGTTTGATTGATGCCATAGCCGTGCTGCTGGAGGCTGGAGCCATAGATCACACCGGCCGAATGCTCCATCCGGATGAGGATGAAATTCCGGAGGAGCTGGAGCCCTATCTGTATCTTGTGGACGGGGAACCGGCCTTTTGCCTGATGGATGAAATTGCGATTACCCAGAGGGATGTGCGGAAGTTGCAGCTTTGCAAGGGTGCTATTGCGGCGGGAATCCAAATTTTGCGGGAAAAGCAGAGGGAACCTGTGGAACGGCTGCTGCTGGCCGGTGGTTTTGGCAGCTACATTCGGCCGGAATCTGCGGCCAAAATCGGATTGATTCCAAGGGAACTGCTGGCCGTGACGGAAAGCGTTGGAAATACAGCGGTGGTTGGTGCTCAGATGGCTCTATGCAGCGAGGATGCCCGAGGGCGGTTGGAGGAGATTCGGGAACATACCACCTATGTGGAGCTGTCGGGAAATCCGGATTTTCAGGAGAAATATATTGCAATGATGTACTTTCCACGATAAAACGAAAACGGTGCCTCAACTTCGAATTGAGGCACCGTTTTATAATTCTCTTTTAGATGTTATTTGCAGTTACATAGGCGCTGCGGTTGGTGGTCTGGATGGTGCCAGGCTTTTTGCAGTCGCCTACCATGTAGAAGCCGGGATTGGTGCCGTAGAAGGACAGGGCCTCGTCGGACTTTGCCCGCATACCCACGGACAGTACCACGGAGTCAGCGGGGATGGCGTGATCCACCCCGTCCTTGTCTGTATAAACGACAGAATCTGCGGTGATCTCCTTGGCGGTGGCGTTCAGCACATAATGGAAGGAGGGAATGGCCTCCCAGGCTGCGGAGAACATGGAGCGGTAGTGCATCACGGTGGTGTCAGCGGCCAGCTCATCCCGCATTTCGATGACGGTGACCTCACGGCCGTTTTGCGCCAGGAACATGCCGGTCTCGACACCAACTTCGCCGCCACCGATGACGACCACGTTTTTGCCGATCTTTTCAGAATTCATAATGGCATCGGTGGCTACGGTGACATTTTTGTTTTTAGCACCGGGGATGCCGGGGATGATGGGCTGAGCGCCCACGGCGGCAATGACCACATCATACCGATCCTCCACCATGTCCGGGGTAACGGTGGTATTCAGCACCACATGGATGCCCTTTTTCTCCACCTGGTGGATGAGATAGTTCTTGTAATCCCGGAGCGTCCACTTGAAGGGCACATAGTCGGCGTGCTTGATGGCACCGCCCAGCTTGCCCTCCTTCTCGAAGATGGTAACCTTGTGGCCACGATCAGCCAGATAGATGGCCGTCCGCATACCGCCGGGGCCGCCGCCGATGACGGCAATATCCTTGACGGATTTGGGCTCGGTGACCAGATACTTGTCCACCATTTCAAAGCCAAACTTGGGGTTAACGGAGCAACAGGTGGTCATAATGTCGTTTTTGCCCCGTCCGTGGCACTTGTTGCACCGGAGACAGGGAACCAGGTCGTCCCGGCGATTTTCATAGAGCATATCCCCGTAGTTGGGGTTGGAAATCCAGGCACGGGCCATGGCTACCATGTCCAGCTTGCCTTCGGCAATGGCCTTTTCCGCCAGCTCCGGGTCAAACCAGCCACCCACATTGGATACCACAAAATCAAGATTTGCGGCCTTGATTTTGGAGGTAACCTCCAGGAAGGGGGTGGGATTCAGCTCAAAGGGAATGGGATGGTTGGGGTCGCCTTCGGCGGAACGAACCTGAACAATGTCCACATACTTCTGGGCCTTTTTCAGGAATTCAATGCCCTCTTCCACCGTGTAGCCGCCCTCCGGCTCCTCAGCAGAGAACTGGATTTCAATGAGCATGTCGTTGCCTACTGCATTCCGGATCTCCTCCAGCATCAGCAGGGGGAACTTGGCCCGGCCCTCGGGGCTGCCGCCAAAGTCATCGGTACGGGTGTTGCTCAAGGGGGAGAGAAGCTGGCCGGGGAGCTGTGCCCGGTAGCTCATGTGGATGGTAACAGCATCAAAGCCCAGCCGCTTGTAAAAGGCGGCCCGCTGACCATAGCTTTTGGCAATTTTAAAGAGGTTCTCTCTGGGAATCTCATCGCCTACGAACTGATAGTCCATGGAAGCAAGAGCACCGGTGCTGACGGGAGAACTGGCATCGATGATCTCCTCCACACCCTCTTCGTTGGTATAGCGGAATTTTTTGTTGGCAGAGAACAGGGAGCCGGACATGAGGGAGCCGGTGTAGTGGATGGCCTCGATCATTTCCACCAGATAGTTCTGACATTTTGCGTTATGAATATCGAAATCCGGGAAGTGGGATACGTCCAGGGTATCGGGCAGAGGAGGATTGTCAATGTTGTCATCCATGCCGCCCAGGGTCACAAAGGCAGCTCCCGTTCGGGCACGGCCGATGAAGTGGGCCATGGTGGCCTCAGCGGGGTATTCCTCCGGCCCCTGAGAGAAGTGGGGCAGAGAGTTGGAGGACTGCATTCTGTTTTTCAGAATGAATTTTCCAATTTTAATGGGAGACAAAAGATGGGGATAGGCGTTTTTCATAGTATGTAGCTCCTTTCCGAATAGCTGATAAGCCCATGATACCACATTTCATTTGAATTGCAAATAATTTATTGGAATAAGCCCATAGAATAAGGGAATGAAGTGCATAAAATTCGATTTTGAAAAATTCACCGTTGGATATCAGTGAAACTTCCAGTCTATATTCCACGAAAAATGGCATATTAAAGCCGTGGGAATCGAAAAGTGGAGAGGAATGTGAACATGAAACGAGGAATTTTAGGTTGGATTGGAGCCTTTGTGCTGCTGTTTCAAATCAGTACCTACGCCGCTGTGCCAGAGGAAGTGGTGGCAGTTGGAGCAGCGGTGGGCATTGATGTAAAGTGCAGCGGCCTGCTGGTGGTAGGATTTTCAGAGGAGTCTCCTGCCCGGGACAGCGGTCTCCATCGTGGAGATTTAATTTTTGCTGTGGATGGGGTATATGTGGAGGAGCCAGGGCTTCTTCGGGAACTGGTGCAGGATAAGACCCAGGTCACAGTGACAGCGCTTCGACAGAACCAGCAGCAGAGTTTTTTGGTTCGGCCTCAAACCCAGAATGGGGTGGAGCTGATTGGAGCCAATGTGCGGGCGGAAATGGCGGGCATTGGCACCGTCACTTATTTTGACCCCGCTACCTCTGTGTTTGGGGCTCTGGGCCACGGGATCACCGATGGAACCACAGAAAAACTGTTTCCGGTGCGGGATGGCTATCTATGTAAGGCTACCATTTTGTCCGTTGAAAAGGGGAAAAACGGATCCCCGGGAATGCTTCAGGGGGCGTTTGATGCAGGACAGCTGCTGGGTCAGGTGACAAAAAATACTCCTTATGGTATATTTGGCACCATGAATGTGGCACCACGGGGGGTTATGCTTCCGGTGGGGGAAAAAAAGGATGTTCACACCGGTGCTGCCCAGATTTTGTGTAATGTCAGCGGAGATGCGGTGGAGCGTTTTGATGTGGAAATCAGCAGAATCTATCCGATGGAGGATGGTACCGGACGAAATATGATGCTGAAGGTGACGGATGATAAGCTCCTTGCAGTCACCGGCGGGGTGGTACAGGGAATGTCTGGGAGCCCTTTGGTACAAGATGGAAAACTAATCGGGGCTGTGACCCATGTTTTGGTTTCGGATCCCCGAACCGGGTACGGGATCTTTATTGAGAATATGCTGGATGCGGCAGGATGATTTTATGCCAGAGGTGTTATGCCTCTGGCATTTTCTATATGGTGTGCTATAATGTGTTCAATAAATCGAAATTTGTGAGGGTGAGAATATGAAAACCTTATATATAATCGGAGGAACAATGGGAGTTGGAAAAACAGCTGTTAGTCAGCAACTTAAATTGGATTTACCCAATAGCGTGTTCCTTGATGGTGACTGGTGTTGGAATGCAAGTCCGTTTCAAGTGACCGATGAAACGAAAGCTATGGTGATAGATAATATTTCTTATCTGCTCGATAACTTCTTGCATTGCTCGGCTTATGAGAATGTGATTTTCTGTTGGGTAATGCATCAACAATCTATCATTGATTCCATTACGAAAAAACTGGATACACAAAACTGTGCTGTTAAATGTATTTCGCTGATTGCAAACGAAATCAATTTACGCAAGAGATTAGCAAAGGATGTGGAAAGTGGTGTTCGTGTTGAAGATGTAATTGAGAGGAGCATAACAAGAATGCCGATGTATGACACACTCAGCACAATTAAAATTGACACCAACGATAAGACAGTGGCTATGATTGCAGATGAAATCAAGCAGTTGTGATGTTGACAACTTCCAGTTTGTCGAGAGCTGAATAAGAACTACATAATAGCTGTAAAGTAAGAAAAATACTTTTATCATATTTTCGGGATGGAGTAAGGAAAAATGGAAGCGAGAAGATTACTAGAGGTGTTAAGTGTTGCAGAGCGGCTGAAGGATACAACACGGCACTGCTATACGAAAAATGGCAGACATGAAAGTGTTGCTGAACACAGCTGGATGATGACGCTGATGGCTTTTTTTATGCGGGATGAATTTCCGGAAGCGGATATGAACAAAGTGATTCAAATGTGTTTGATTCATGATTTGGGAGAGTGCTTTACAGGCGATATTCCTGCCTTTGATAAGACGAAAGCACATGAAGAAACAGAAGAAGCGCTCTTGTATCATTGGATCAGGTCGTTACCCGAAAACTATGCCAGTGAAATGATGGCATTATATAAAGAAATGGCGGAAAGAAACACAATAGAAGCCAAAATATATAAGGCGATTGATGGCCTAGAGGCCGTAATACAACACAATATTTCTGATTTGTCAACTTGGATCCCTCAGGAATACGAGCTGAATAAAACTTATGCAGAGAATAAGGTGGGGTTTTCAGAATACCTGAAAGAGTTAAGAGCAGAAATTCGAAAAGATACCCTGAAGAAACTCGAAAAATGTTAACGATAGATTTGTAGGCGACCAAATCATCCATGAGCGGTATAAAATAGCTGTGTATCGAAAAGCACAGCTATTTTTATGCCTAAAAAATGTTGTCCCTAGTGCCAATCACTCATGTCTGAAAGCACGATTTTGATGAGCAAAACGGGCCGAATGTCAAGTTTCTGAAAAATATTTTGCCAATCTTCCGATTTTAATATCGTCAACTATCGGAAAAATATTTCTCCAATCTTCCGAAAAGTGTTGTAAAACCCGTGATACCGGTGTATACTATAGGTGCCATGAGCGGAAACGAGGTGTTCCAAATGAAAAAATACAGAAAGCGAATTGCTGACGATATACTGAAACGGAAGTTGGAGGGCAAAGGTGCGGTTTTGATTGAGGGGCCGAAATGGTGCGGCAAGACCACCACTGCCGAGCAACTTGCCGCCAGTATTCTATATATGGACGATCCCGAAAAGAAAGAACAGAATATCACCATGTCGGAGCTGAACCCCAAGCGACTGCTGAAAGGTGCAACGCCGAGATTGATCGACGAATGGCAGCTTGCTCCGAAGCTGTGGGATGCCATTCGCTTTGAGGTTGACCACCGTGGTGAGCTGGGACAGTTCGTGCTGACTGGTTCGGCTGTTCCTGCGGATACGAAGGAGATTACCCACTCCGGTACTGGACGGTTCACATGGCTGACTATGAGACCCATGAGCCTGTATGAATCGGGTGACTCCACCGGTGATGTCAGTCTGAAAGAACTGTTCGATGGTAATTTGGAGATTGATGGAGACTCTTATCTCGACATTGACCGCCTGGCGTTCCTCATCTGCCGAGGTGGATGGCCGCAAGCGGTGGATATGCGGGATGAGATCGCTCTGGATCAGGCGGTGGACTATTACGATGCGGTTGTCCATTCCGATATTAACCGTGCCGATGATGTGAAGAAAAACCCTGAACGGGTAAAGCGTCTGATGCGTTCCTATGCAAGAAACCAGGGAGCACAAGTGGCGAACACGGTGCTGGCACAGGATGTGGCGGCAAATGACGAAACGTCCATTAGTGATGAAACGGTTGCTTCCTATGTGGGTGCTCTCCGCAAGATATTTGTGGTGGAGGATATGCCTGCATGGAATCCGAATCTGCGGTCAAAGACAGCGATTCGCTCGTCTGACACTCGGTATTATGTTGATCCGTCCATCGCTGCTGCGGCTTTGGGCATCGGTCCGAATGACCTTGTAAATGATCTCAAGACCTTCGGTTTTCTATTTGAAACCCTGTGTATCCGTGACTTGCGTGTATTTGCAGATGCTCTGAACGGTGCGGTCTATCACTACCGGGATAAGGATGGGCAGGAATGTGATGCTGTTATTCATCTGCGGAACGGCAAATACGGACTCATTGAGATCAAGCTGGGTGGTGATAAACTGATCGAGGAAGGTGCAAAGAGCTTAAAAGCAATGGAAGCCAAGATCGACACCGATAAGATGAACGCACCTTCGTTCCTCATGGTGCTGACCGGAACCGGAGATTACCCATATCGCCGTCACGACGGCGTGTATGTTGTGCCCATCGGAAGTTTGAAAAACTAATTACACAACCGCAAAAGATGTTCCAAAGTGGAGGATGAACGATATATAAAACCTGTTGGAGGGAACCATCATGTACGGAAGCAAAGGAACTTTGTCACTGACAAGAGCGTGGGAATAGCGGGCGAGGATGGAACAAACGATGACGAAATATGCAAAACAAATAAATATTCGCCGGATAGAACAGCGGGACGATCCCGCTATGGCGGCAATTGTGAGAGAGAATTTGAAAAAGTATCACCTGAACATCCCGGGGACGGCCTATTTTGACCCCCAGCTGGATCATTTGAGCCGGTACTATTGTGAGCCGGTGGGCCACAGGGTGTATTTTGTGGCCGAAGAAGGGGAAACTGTGGCCGGGGGGATTGGAATGGAGCTGTTCTCCGGGTTTTACAGCTGCGGAGAGATTCAAAAGCTGTATGTCTCCGATGAAATGAAGGGCCAGGGCCTTGGCCAGCGGCTGCTGGAGCAGATCGAAGCCTATGCGAAGGAAAAGGGCATAGAGCGGCTGTACCTGGAAACCCATTCGAATCTGAAGGAAGCGGTGTGCCTGTACGAAAAAAACGGTTACCACAGGATAAACAGGCCGGAAAATGTGGTTCATAGTACCATGGATCTGTTTTATATCAAAGAACTGGCGTAAAGATGGTTTCAATACAGTAAATATGAGGGACTGCCCGGAGCGGCAGCCCCTCTTTTCATCTTTTACTTCGATTTTACATCACTGTGATTACGGATTTTACGATGGGTCAGTAGAATAAAGCCGTAATCAAGAAAGTCTAAAATTGAAAGGAGATCTTAATTATGAAGAAGATCGCAAGTATGATTTTGGCAGGAACAATGGTGTTTGCCTGCCTGGCTGGATGCGGAAACAGCACAGCATCCACTGTTCCGGCAGATGCAGCAAATTCCACCGCAGTAACAGAAAAAGCCCCTGAGACAGAAAAGGGCTCGGTAGCAACCGACGGTTCCACCTCCATGAGTAAGGTGATCGGTGCGCTGAGTGAGGCGTTCGAGGCAAAAACGGGTATTACCGTTACATATAATGCAACCGGATCCGGTTCCGGTATTCAGGCTGTACAGGATGGCCGCTGTGATATTGGCCTGTCAAGCAGAAGCCTGAAGGAAGAAGAAAAATCCGCAGGTCTTCAGGAAACGGTTCTGGCCTATGACGGAATTGCGGTTGTGGTAAATCCGGAGAATCCGGTCGGTGACCTGGATGTTGAGACCATCGGCAAGATCTATACCGGCGAGATCACCAACTGGAGTGAGCTGGGCGGAAATGATGGGGAAATCGTGCTCATTGGTCGTGAGGCTGGCAGCGGTACCCGGGACGGCTTTGAATCCATCACCGATACCGAGGACAAGTGCCAGTACCGTCAGGAGCTTACCTCCACAGGTGATGTGATTACCACTGTGGCCGGAAATCCCAATGCCATTGGCTACGCTTCTCTGTCCGCTGTAAAGGATACGGTAAAGGCTCTGACTGTGGGCGGTGTGGCTCCCAGCGAGGACACCGTAAAGGATGGCCGCTATGTGGTACAGCGTCCCTTCGTACTGGTGACCAGGGAAGGTACCGAGCTGACCACCAGTGCAAAAGAGTTCTTTGACTACGTGACCTCCGGCGAAGCAAGCGATATCATCACCAAGGCCGGTGTGGTTCCTGCAAACTAAATGAAGCGGGCCAAGCTGATGGAAGCCATCATCCACGGTATCTTTTTGATCCTGGGGCTCTTTACTGTGGGCTGTGTGCTTCTCATAACGATTTATCTGGTTATCTCCGGTCTCCCGGCTATCCGGGAGATCGGTCTTGGAAATTTTCTTCTGGGCAGTCGGTGGGCATCCACCGCTGCGGAGCCCAGCTTTGGGATCCTGCCCTTTATTCTGACCAGTGTGTACGGTACCGCCGGCGCTCTGGTGGTGGGGGTGCCCGTGGGCTTCTTCACTGCGGTTTTTCTCTCCAAGGCCGCACCCAGGGCAGTGAGAAGTTGTATCGAAAGTGTTGTGAATCTGCTGGCGGGAATTCCCTCGGTGGTCTACGGCTTGGTGGGTATGCTGGTGTTGGTGCCTGGGATTCGGCAGATATTTGGCGTTCCGGACGGAGCCAGCCTGCTGGCGGCTATGGTGGTGCTGGCGGTGATGGTGCTGCCCAATGTCATCAAGGTTTCTGTTACGGCGTTGGATGCGGTGCCCAAGGAATATGAAGAGGGCTCTCTGGCACTGGGGGCTACCAGTGTGGAAACCTGGTTCCGGGTGTCTGTCCCGGCTGCAAAGAGCGGTATTGCAACGGCTGTGGTGCTGGGAGCGGGCCGGGCTATCGGTGAGGCTATGGCGGTGATGATGGTGGCTGGCAATGTGGCCAATATGCCGGGGCTGTTTGAGAGCGTTCGCTTTCTTACTACCGCAGTGGCCAGCGAAATGTCCTACTCCAGTCCGGGAAGTCTCCACCAGAATGCACTGTTTTCTATTGCGCTGGTGCTGTACCTGTTTATTCTGCTGCTCAATGGCACCCTGAATTTCTTCCTGAAGTGGAAAAAGGAGCGCTGAGATGAATTTACGTCGAAAAACCTATGGAGGGATTATGGGCGGATTGATGCTTCTGTCCACCCTCATCACAGCGGGGCTGGCAGTGTTCCTGCTGGGCTACGTGCTTTTTCAGGGGATCCCGCATATTACATGGGAGTTTCTTTCCACCAAGCCCAGCTATCTGGAGGAGCGGATCGGTATCCTGCCGGATATTCTGAATACCCTGTATATTTTGCTGGCTACCATTGTTATGGTGCTGCCTCTGGGCGTGGGAGCGGCCATTTATCTGACGGAGTATGCGAAAAACCGGCGGTTGGTTTCCGGCATTGAATATGCCGCCGAGACGCTGTCAGGTATCCCATCTATTATTTATGGCCTGGTGGGAATGCTGCTGTTTTCCAACAATTTCGGCACAAGTCTGCTGGCAGGTGCCTTGACCCTGACCATTATGAATCTGCCCACTGTGATGCGAACCACCCAGGAAAGTCTGAAAACGGTGCCCCAAAGCTACCGGGAAGGGGCCTTTGGATTGGGGGCCGGTCACTGGCGGGTAATCCGTACCGTGGTGCTGCCGGGGTGTGTGGATGGTGTTATCACCGGCTGTATTTTATCTGTGGGCCGGATTCTGGGAGAATCGGCAGCACTGCTGTTTACAGCAGGTTTTGCCCATGCAGTCAATGGTCTTTTTACGGGACTTATGAGCCCCGGTGCCACATTGACAGTGGCCCTCTATGTCTACGCCAAAGAGGAGGGCGAATTCGGGGCAGCCTTTGCCATCGGTGCGATTCTTATGGTGCTGACCCTGATGATCAATTTGGCTGCCTCGCTGGTGGGACGATACTTTAAAAGGAGAAACGGATAATGGATATTATGACAGCGAAGGATCTGTGCCTGTGGTATGGAAACAGTCAGGCTCTGAAAAATGTGTCGATTTCCTTTCCGGAAAAGAGCATATCTGCATTGATTGGCCCCTCTGGCTGCGGAAAGTCCACGTTTTTAAAAACACTGAATCGGATGAATGATTTGGTGGAGGGGGTCAAAATCACCGGCCAGGTCTGCTATGAAGGCGTGAATATTTACGGCTCTGACCAGGATGTGACCCTGCTTCGGAAAAATGTAGGTATGGTTTTCCAGAAGCCCAATCCCTTTCCCATGAGCATCTATGACAATGTGGCCTATGGGCCCCGTACCCACGGGGTCAAGAACCGGGTGAAGCTGGATGACATTGTGGAGAAAGCACTTCGGGATGCTGCAATTTGGGACGAAGTAAAGGACCGGCTGAAGAAAAACGCACTGGGTCTGTCTGGCGGTCAGCAGCAGCGGCTTTGTATCGCCAGGGCACTGGCGGTGGAGCCGAAGGTGCTGCTGATGGACGAGCCCACTTCCGCACTGGATCCCATTTCCACTGCAAGAATTGAAGAGCTCTCGTTGCAATTAAAGGAGAAATACACTATAATTATGGTGACCCATAATATGCAGCAGGCAGTGCGCATTTCTGACCGGACAGCATTTTTCCTGTTGGGAGAGCTGGTGGAGTTCGATGAAACACAGCGGCTGTTTTCTCAGCCCAGGGATAAACGTACCGAGGACTATATTACAGGAAGGTTTGGTTGATATGGGGCGCAGATTAGATCAGCAGCTTGGTGTGCTGAACCGTAAGATGATCGAAATGGGGGCGGAGTGTGAACTACTGATCGCACTTTCGGCCAAAGGATTGCTGGATGGAAACGCAGAGAGTGCCGAAGCGGCACGGGCCCAGGGGCACAGAGTAGACGAAATGGAGCGGGAGATCGAGTCGATTTGTCTAAAGCTGCTTTTGCAGCAGCAGCCGGTGGCCGGAGATCTGCGGGTGATCTCCGCAGCACTGAAAATGATTACGGATATGGAACGGATCGGAGACCAGGCAGAGGATATTGCAGAAATAATCCCTTATTTGAAAGGCAGAACGGGCCAGGAATGCGGCGAAATTCGCACCATGGCGGAGGCGGCGATGAAAATGGTCACAGACAGCGTGGACGCCTATGTGAAGCAGGATCTGAAGCTGGCCAAATCGGTGATGGCCTATGACGATGTGGTGGATCGGGCCTTTGAATGTGCAAAGGATCGACTGATTCAACTGATTTCGGAACACCCGGAGGATGGGGAGTATGCAATGGATCTGTTGATGATTGCAAAATACCTGGAACGAATCGGTGACCACGCTGTAAATATTGCAGAGTGGGTGGAATTTTCCATCACCGGTCTTCACGAAGGAGAAAAAACATGATTTGGTGTGTAGATGACGACAATACCATCCGGGACATCGAGGTTTATACTCTGAACCAAACCGGTTTTCAGGCCCAGGGATTCCCAGATGGTCTTACCATGCTGGAGGCGCTCAAGACCCAGCGGCCGGAGCTTATCATTCTTGATATTATGCTGCCGGAGAAGGACGGGGTCGAGATTCTGCGGGAGATTCGCAGTGATCCCAGAACGGAAAAGATTCCGGTCATTATGGCTACGGCCAAGGGAACGGAGATGGATAAAATCCAGGGGCTGGATACAGGGGCAGATGATTATCTGGTAAAGCCCTTTGGCGTTCTGGAGATGGTCTCACGAGTCAAGGCAGTGCTGCGTCGCTATCAGCCGGAGGAGCAGAAAGGACTTAAAATGGGGGAGATTCTCCTGGAAAAGGAGAGCCGCCATGTTACGGTGGACGGGCTGCGGGTGGAACTGACCTATAAGGAGTTTGAAATCCTGAGACGGTTCATGGAGCACCCCGGTATGGTCTTTTCAAGAGAGCAGCTGTTGAATCAGGTTTGGGGCAGCGACTATCTTGGGGAGTCGAGAACTGTGGATATGCACATAAAAAACCTCCGCCACAAGTTGGGGGAGGCTGGTCGATATATTGAGACGGTGATCGGTGTGGGTTACCGGATGGAGGAACGGAAATGAAAAAGAAAATTTTCCGTTCGATGATTGCCCTTGCCATGGCGGTTCTGCTGGCGGCCATTGTGGTTATCAGCACGTTTCTCCATGACTACTTCAATGACGCCCAGGTGCAGCAGCTCAAGGAGGCCCTGTCGCTGGAGGCCTACAGTGTAGAGCAGGGAGGGAAGGATGAGCTGGCTCATCTTAACTCTGATCTGTTCCGGTTTACGCTGGTGGCACCGGATGGTGAGGTGCTCTATGATACCCAGGCGGACTCGGAGGCGATGGAGAACCATGGGGACCGCAAGGAAATCAAGGAAGCACTGGAGACAGGCACCGGAAGCAGCGCCCGGTATTCCAATACACTGATGCAAAAAACCTTCTACCAGTCCACACGATTGGAAGATGGCAGCATACTGCGTATTTCGGGAGACCAGGTCACATTGGGTGCCCTGCTGCTGCAAATGCTCCCGCTGATTTCTGCGATTGTGCTGATTGCGGCGGTGGTGGCGCTGGTTTTGTCAGGCCGGATGGCCAGAAGCATTGTCCGGCCTCTGGAACAGCTGGATCTGGAGCACCCAACAGAAAACGACACATACGAGGAGCTTAGTCCCATTCTGCACAAGCTCAGTCGGCAGGGACAGCAGATTCTAAGCCAGATGCAGGAACTGCGGCAGAAATCTGACGAGTTTCAGCAAATCACCGCTTCGATGAACGAGGGATTGGTGCTGCTTGATAAAGACGGGATGATCCTCAGCTTGAATGCCGCTGCGGAGCGGCTGTTTTCGGTGGATCAGTCTGCTGTAGGCAAGGATTTTCTGACGGTGGATCGAAGCCCGCAGATGAGCCGGGCCGTGGTGAAGGCCCAGAGCGGATACCACAGCGAATTTCGGCAGGAACGCAACGGGGGAGAGCATCAGTTTATCATAAACCGGATCCAGTCTGAGGGAAAGTCTCTGGGGGTTGTGATCCTGTGCCTGGATGTGACGGAAACGGCCTTTGCGGAGCAGAACCGAAGGGAGTTTACCGCCAATGTGTCCCACGAATTGAAGACACCGCTCCAGTCCATCATCGGCAGTGTGGAGCTGCTGGAAAGTGGCTTGGTAAAGCCGGAGGATCGCTCCCGGTTTGTGGGGAACATCAAAACGGAGGCACAGCGGCTGGTTGTTCTGATAAATGACATCATTGCGCTGTCTCAGCTGGATGAGGAGCAGGAGATGCCAAGAGAATCGGTGGCTCTGCTGAATCTATCTCAGGAGGTAGCAGAGATGCTCCGGGGTGCAGCAGAAAAAAAGCAGGTCACCATTTCCTGTCAGGGACAGCCGGTGACCATGTATGGTGTTCGGCGCTATCTCTATGAGATCATCTACAATCTGGTGGACAATGCCATTCGCTACAACAGGCCCGGGGGGATGGTTACCGTCACAGTGGGACAGCGGCAGGGGAATACCATTCTGTCTGTTGCGGATACTGGAATCGGCATTCCGCCGGAGCATCAGAGCCGGATCTTTGAACGATTCTACCGGGTGGACAAGAGCCACTCCAAGGAAACGGGGGGCACCGGTCTGGGCCTTTCCATTGTAAAACATGCTGTGGGATACCACGGTGGCAGTATTCAGCTGGAAAGCACCCCGGGAGAGGGGACGATGGTTACTGTGGTTTTTTGATGGCGGTTTTGAAAAAAGAAAAATAAAAAAGCACTTGCGTATAGCTCGGTGCTCGTAAGACAGTAAAAACTGAATTTTGTGGAACAGGCATGATTTCGGTCATGTCTGTTCTGCTTGTGCGCCCGGTGAGCGCACGTTCTATAGGGTGAAAGTCCCGAATCCGCCC
>CAZFXB010000023.1:0-16870 GCA_964522835.1 uncultured Oscillospiraceae bacterium | reverse complement strand
GAGAGAGGCTTCCAGAATGAGCCCCAGCGTTGCAAGGCTTGCCGTGACGCTCGTAAGAACGCTCAGCGTGGCCCCAGACAGTACTTTACCGCTACCTGTGCAGCTTGCGGCGGCGAGGCTAAGGTTCCTTTTGAGCCCAAGTCCGACAGACCCGTTTACTGCTCCGATTGCTTCGCTCGCATGAGAGAGAACTAATTGATAATCTTCACCAGCCGACCTCATGGAGGCCGGCTGGTTTTCTGTTTGGAGGCATTATGATCCATCTTTATCTAACGGCTGCTTCCGGAGGTGAGTCGGAGACAGCCCACAAATTGCTTTCTGATGTGTTGGGGGAGAAGTATGGCATCTCCCAGCCCCAGCTGTCCTATGGCCCTCAGGGCAAGCCCTTTCTGCCTGGTGGGCCCCATTTTTCCATTAGCCATAGCCGGGGCCAGGTGGCCCTTGCAGTTTCAGATGCGCCCCTTGGTCTGGATGTGGAGGTGGTGCGGCCCTTTTTGGAAAAGCTGCCCCAGCGTATCTTTTCGCCCCAGGAGCTCCGGTGGTTCCAGGCCAGATTTTCTACCCAGGTGGATTTTTTCACCCTCTGGACTTTAAAGGAGAGCTACTACAAGTATACCGGAACCGGTATTTTGGGATTTCCCAATGGTACAGATTTTTATCAGGATGAACAGAGACAGTGGCACCTGAATGGACAAAAGCTTTGGTTTCATGTGCTGGAGGAAAAAAAACTTCTCCTGACACTGTGCTGTCAGGAGAAGCAGGAAATCAGGATCCATAGGATCGGAAACTGAGATTGATATCTACATCCGTGTCAATGCCGGGGACGGTGCCGGAGGCGGTATACTGCCACATGCCGAACTGATAGGGGAAGGTTGGGGTCTCCTGGTACTCTGCCAGCCAGAATTCATAGTCCATCAAGTCCTGGAGATGATAGTAGTGGGCGGCGATGGACAGGTTAAAGTAGACACCGGCCCGGTAACCAGCCTCCTGAATAATGCGGCAGAATTCCTGTGCACAGGCGGTAACCTCTGTGGCGCTGATGGAGGCAGTGCGGGCCACCTCGTCGCTGACGGGCTCCCAGTCAAAATAAATGGGAAAATCAATGTCGTATCCCTCGATGAGGGACAGCACGGTGTGGGCCTCCGCAGCGGCTTCCTCCTTGTTCATGGCCTGGGAGAAGAAGTAGATTCCAACGCCAAGATCTGTGGCGGTGGCGGCGGAGATGTTGTATTCGAAATACTCGTCCTGATGGATGCTGCCGCTACCGTAACCCCGGTAGCCTGCCCGCAGGATCACATAGTCTACATCGCTGTCGGCCACAGCCTGCCAGTCGATCCAGCCCTGGTGGCTGGACACATCCAGTCCCAACTGGGCTGTTGTTGTTCCGTCCCCGTAGGTTTTGTAGCCGTTTTCAGTGCCGAAGCCCTGGGGCGACAGCGTGCTGGGGGGCAGGGTAGGGGCAACGGAGACTGTGGGGGCCTGGGATACTTCCGGCTCTTCCGGGGAAGAATGGGGAAGGAGCTTTATGAGCAGGGTCAGTCCCAGGGCCACAGACACAAGCAGTATCAGAACCATATAAATGGGCTGGCGGGGAGCCTGCTTTTTCTTTTTCTTCCGTTTTTTCTTAGTGGTTTGTGCCATTTATGCTCTCGCTTTCCGCAGTTTAAGACTTATTGCATCCCAGTATACCATATTATTCTGTTTTCTCCAATGAAAAAATGAAATTTAAGAAATTATTCATTGTTTCATTGGGAAAAATGGTGTAGAATGATAGGAAGCAACATAGAGAAAGGAGTCCTGCCAGTGGCCCAGGCATCCGGCAACCGCAGAAATGAGGTTAAGCGGCAAAACAGAACACGTTCCTCCGGCCAATACGGAGGACAGAATATATATCATCAGCAACAGCAATATATGCAGAATCCCATGCAGGAGCCCCAGCAGTTGGGGAACAATATGCCCCAGCAGACCTTTGTGCAGCGGGGTAAACAGATGGAAACCCGGAAAACCGGACTTACCGCCGCACAGAAAAGAGAACGGCTGCTGCGGAAGCGGGAGCAGGAACGGAAAAAACGTCGGAACTACAGAATTGCAGCGGCCTTTGCTGTGATTCTTGTGATCCTTGGCGGCTACAAGCTGATTCGCATGGTCAGCGGCTCCTCCGGCGGGCAGGAGGATACGATGGATGTGCTGGATTTGACGGAGACTGTGGATCCGGAGGAGGCTGCATATTCCGGCCCTCCTGTGGCCACCATCAGCTTCCTGGGGGATGTATCCACATCTGCCGCCCAGGTAGATGCGGCAACCGGCGATAACGGGAATATCGATTTTACAGGGGTGTTTGCAGATATAGAGGAACAGCTGTCTGCCACAGATTATGCGGTGTGCAACTTTGAGACCACCTTGGTGGACAATCTGAACTACGGGGGGGAGCCCTACTACAATGCGCCCATCCAGCTGGCGGGGGCACTGAATTCTCTTGGAATTCGTTTGGTTTCCACAGCCAATACCTATATGCTGAACAATGGAATTGAAGGACTGATCTCCACCCGGAAATATCTTCATCAGGCGGGACTGTCCAGCGTGGGAACCTACGTGAGCCAGGAGGAGCGGGACGAAAACAGCGGCGTTTACCTTCGCACCATTCACAAAATCAAGTTTGGCTTTCTTTCTTACACCAAGGGAACCGATGCGGTTACCATGCCCGAGGGCTGTGAGTATGCCATGAACACCCTGTATACCGACTACTCGGACTACTGGACCGATCTGCGGACAAGCCAGATCCGTGCGGATGTGCAGGCGGCGAGAAATGCAGGCGCCGAGGTTATTGTGATGCTGGTACACTGGGGCAGCGAATATAGCCGCTCTGTCAGCGAGCCCCAAAAGGAACTGGCCAACAGGCTGTTTTCCTATGGGGTGGATGTAATCATCGGTACCCATTCCCATGTGGTGAATTCCATGGAGTTCCAGGATGTGGAGCTGTCTGATGGTACAAAGAAGAAATGCTTTGTGGCCTATGGCCTGGGGGATTTCTACACCGATCCCGAGCAGGAGAGCGGCCAGGAATCTGTGATTCTCAATTTGACCTTTTCCAGAGATGAGGCAGGCTCAGTCTCGATTACACAGGTTGGTTATGTTCCCATTTATCATAATATTGCAGAGAACAACGGAAAGCGGAGCTTTCAGGTGCTGGATGCCTACAGCACATTAGCCAAGCTGTACCGTTCCGGCGATATTTCCTCTCAGGAGGCTACGCTTTACAATAATCTTTTGGACACCATTTCTACCGTAAAGTACTATGCGGGCGAGGAATTTGACCAGGGCCCCCAGGATGCAGATTTGCGGGTAGTGCGTCAGGCGGTTGAGTCTGGGGAATATTCCGTATTTGATATTCGGGCCATTCAGGAGGAGGAAAAACAGGCTGCCAAGGAAGCGGATCAAGCTCCAGCGGAGGAGCCGGCAGAGGAGCCCGTGGAGGAGCCTGTGGAGGAAACGGAGCCAGAGGAGTGACAAAATCATACAGCGAAAAATCACACTGAAAAGAAATATTAGATTATCCGTAGAAACCTCTTTACATGGAAGAAAAATATGCGTATAATCTTTTTGGTGAAAAAAGAAAAATCAGGAGTGATTTTTATGAAATGGATCGCAAAGATCAATGAGTATGATGAGAGCTACGGCGATGAGATCCTTCTGGGGATCGCCGGGGGAGAGACCGGGTTTGAAATCGTTATGAGCAATGACGAGGACTCGGATGTGTTCCCGGGGGATACTTATGAGGAGGCCAAGGAAAATCTGGAGGACTATTACGGTTACTACGATACCTTCCAGTGGCTCACAAATGAAGATTGATAAAAAGAACCCGGATCCTGCGGAAAGCAGAGGATCCGGGTTCGATTTTTGGTTTAGTATTTTTTCAGATGTGTATCGTGAGCGTTTCCCCGTAGAAGTATACACAAAAAATCGTGACACAAATATGTGCCATTTTCAAGGATTTCGAAAAATGTGTGCTATGATAATGTGGCAATATATATTTCTCTCTGGAGGTGCTCTTGATGAAAAGTATTTCGATTCGAGTGGATGAGGAACTGTATCATAAAATCCGATGCATCTGTGATGCGGAATTTCGGTCTTTTAACGGTCAGATTTTATTTCTGATGCGGAGATGTGTGGAGGAATACGAGCAAAAATGTGGAAGTGTTCCCTGCTCAGAGTATTGTGCAGATGGAGTTAAGAAAAATCCTGTACAGTCGGGAAAATCTGTGGTATAATAAATTGTTATGATTTTAAGAAAAATGTATATAAATGAAAGGAATCACCAAAATGGAAAAACTCATTGACTTGATTTCTCAGCGGGTGGCGGCTGTATTTGAGGAAAAGGGCTACGATCCCATGTACGGCCAGGTTTCTGTGTCCGGTCGGCCTGATTTGTGCGAGTACCAGTGCAACGGCAGCCTGCGGGCCACCAAGGTTTATAAAAAGGCTCCTCTTATGATCGCAGAGGAAATCGTAGAGGGGCTGAAAGCAGACAAGGCTTTCTCCGCTGTGGAGGCTGTAAAGCCCGGCTTTATCAACCTGCGGCTGGAGCCTCAGGTTGTGGCGGATTATCTCAACCAGATGGCCGGGGCTGAAAAGTTTGGTCTCCAGCAGGAGGCAGAGCCCAAAACTGTGGTCATTGACTATGGCGGAGCCAATGTGGCAAAGCCCCTCCACGTGGGTCACATCCGTCCCGCCATCATCGGCGAAGCCGTGAAGCGGATCGAGCGGTATTTTGGCAACCGGGTCATCGGTGATGTGCACCTGGGTGACTGGGGATTGCAGATGGGCCTGATTATCGAGGGCATCCGTGAGAGCCAGCCGGAGCTGCCTTATTTTGAACCTGACTTCCAGGGAGAGTATCCTGCGGAGCCTCCCTTTACTATTTCCGAGCTGGAGCAGATCTATCCCGCTGCTTCTGCCCGCAGCAAAGAGGACAAGGAGTTCTCTGACCGGGCCCATGAGGCAACCCTGAAGCTCCAGCAGGGAGATAAGGGCTATATGGCCATCTGGCGCCACGTAATGAACGTATCCGTGGCTGACCTGAAGAAGAACTATGAGAACCTGAATGTGGACTTTGACCTGTGGAAGGGCGAAAGCGATGCAGAGCCCTATATCGCCCCCATGGTGGAGAATCTGAAGGCCGGAGGCTACGCCGTGGAGAGCCAGGGCGCTCTGGTGGTTGAGGTGCAGGAGGAAGGGGACAAGGTGGAGATTCCTCCCTGTATCATTCTGAAATCCGACGGAGCCACCCTGTACGCCACCACCGACCTGGCTACCCTGGTACAGCGGGAGGAGGACTATCATCCCGATAAGGTGCTCTATGTGGTAGACAAGCGGCAGGCCCTGCACTTCGAGCAGGTTTTCCGTACCGCCAAGAAGTCCCACATTATCCGTCCTGAAACCAAGCTCCAGTTCCTGGGCTTCGGCACCATGAACGGCAAGGATGGCAAGCCCTTTAAGACCCGTTCCGGCGGAGTGATGCGGCTGGAGTACCTGATCTCTGAGATCACCGACACCGTTAAGGCCCGGATTCTGGAGAACAACATCATTTCTGGGGATGCGGTGGACGAAATTGCCGGGATCATCGCTGTGGCAGCCCTCAAATATGGCGACCTCAGCAACCTGGCCACCAAGGATTATGCCTTTGATATGGATCGGTTCTCTGCCTTCGAGGGCAACACCGGCCCCTATATCCTCTATACCATCGTCCGGATCAAGTCCATCCTGTCCAAGTATGCCGAGAAGATGGGTGGTATGCCTGAGAATCTTACCATTCTGGCACCCCAGAACCAGATCGAGAAGGATCTGATGCTCCAGGTGTCCCGGTTTGCGGACAATCTGGCTCTGGCCTACCGGGATACCCAGCCCAATGTGGTCTGCTCCTACATCTATGACCTGTGCGGCTGTGTGAACCGGTTCTACCATGAGACCCGGATCCTGACCGAGGCTGATGGGGAAAAGCAGAAGGGCTATATCGCCCTTATCAGCCTGGTGAAGCGCATTCTGGAGACCTGCATTGATCTCCTGGGCTTCGAGGCGCCGGAAAAAATGTAATACATGGGGCCGTCTCAGTTCGAGACGGCCCTTCCCTAAAAAGGAGAAGAAATGAAATATTCCTGTGTGATTTGGGACTGGAACGGAACTCTGGCAGACGATGTGGCAGCATCCCTTCAGGCGGTGAACAACAGTCTCAAGACAAGAAATATGGCCCCCATCGATCTGGAAACCTACCATTCTTACATAGATACCCCCATCATCCGGTTCTATGAGCGCCTGTTTGATTTAAACCAGGTGCCCATGGAAGCGTTGTCCCGGGAGTTCCACGCCGGATATGAAGCCTACTTTACCGGCCTGCAAAAGGGGGCAGAGGGGCTGCTGAAAATGCTTCGTGACAAGAAGGTTTTGCAGGTGCTGCTCAGCTCCAGCAACCAGCAGGTGATCCTGCGGGATACGGAGAAGCTGGGGGCTGCCGGATATTTTGATGCCATTTTGGGGGCAGAGGATTACACCGCCGGGTCTAAGGTTCAGCGGGGCATAGAGTTTATTTCCCGTCAGCCCTTCCCGCCGGAGGCGGCAGTGATGATCGGGGATTCTCTCCACGATTTTGAGACGGCCAGGGCCATGAAGACGGACTGTATTCTGTTTTCCGGGGGCCATCAGGCCAAAAAGGATCTGCTGACCGCCGGGGTGCCTGTTGTGGATGATTTTGAGGCGTTAAAAATGCTCCTTCTCTAAAAAAATATTGCAAATCCCTTCTCCAGGGGGTAAAATAAAGAAAAGAACTCTGGGAGTGATACCAATGAATCAGCAGGAGATCTGCTTTTTTGAAGAGCTTCAGGCCAATGCCTTTCCCGCCCTCCGCACGGTGCAGTATGATGGCTGGGCGGTTCGGTTTGGCGGCGGCTTTACCTATCGGGTAAACTGCGCAAACCCCATGTATGGCGAAAACTTGCCCATTGGGGAAAAAATCGATTATGTAGAAACGCTGTATCAGGAATCTGACCTGAACAAGTCCATCTTTAAGCTCCATGTGGGCATGAAGCCGGGAAAGCTGGAGGAAGCTGAGAAAATCCTGACGGAGAAGGGCTATGACCGGCTCCGGGACGGCAATATCTTTGTCTGTGACCTTGAGAAATTCCAGAAGACACCGGGCACAGAGGTTGTGGTGTCCGGGGCCATGACAGACGATTGGCTGGACGGGTTCCTCACCATGAACGGCACCGCCGATGCCCAGCGTCAGGCCGCTGCCAAAATGCTGAAAAATATCCACTATCCCATTGCCGCTGCTGCCATCTATGAGAATGGCAAAATGATCGCCTGCGGCCTTGGCGTGGTGGAGCGGGGCCATGTGGGCCTCTATGATATCTATGTGGATGCCGCCTGCCGCCGCCGGGGCCTGGGGGGAGACATCTGCACCGCCATTATGAACGCCGGAAAGGCCCAGGGCTGCCGCACCGCCTATCTTCAGGTTCTTGCGGATAACTTTGGGGCAAGAAGTCTGTACCGGATCCTGGGCTATGAGGAGACCTATGGCTATTGGTTCCGGGTGAAAGAGCTTTAAGGAGGTTTTTTACGGATGAAAACTGCCAGATTTGTACTGAAAATCGTAGGAGCCGCCCTGGCGGTGGCCAGCACAGCCTGCCTGATTGTGGGCTTCTGGGACAAGATTGTGGATCTGTTCCGGCCGGAATACGATTACGAATAAAGTCGAGGGCCTGCTGCAAATCAGGCCGGAAACAGAAAAGCTGCCGCTTGGCGGCTTTTCAACAGACTATTGGTTAGGTAAAACTAACTGAGCGTGTAGATGAACAGGATTTAGGAGGAATACATAATGAATTTTTCTGTAATTTCTATTGAAATTGCCGCCATACTGATTGGCTTCACCGTACTGGTGTTCGGAATGCTGTTCATCAGTCCCTTGACCTTTATCAGCGACTATCCCCCGGAGATTCAGGCGGAATACTACCGCTCCCAGCAAAAAGAGACTACAAAAGAAAAGCTGACAAAGCTGATGCTTTGGATTTGGTGAGGAGGCATTGGTATGAAAATCATCGTAGTCATCGCATTTTGTCTCTTCTACTGGTTCTGTTGTTTCTGTGGCACAGGCACGGACAAGAAAAATCTTGCCGGGCTTCGTTCCTATCCCGATGCCGTCCAGCGGGCGGTACGGGAGCATCCCACATTGGGAAAGGCTGCACCAAAGGAGAAATCCACGCTGTTAATACTGTTGGGAAATCTGATCCTCTTTACCGTGGTCTTTTCTGTTCTGGGGTTGGTACTGAAAAACATCCTCGGACTGAATGACTTTGGAACAGCATTTTGGTTCTTTCTTGCTTTGGGCGAGGGGCTGGGCCTGTTTGATCTGGTGGTCATAGACCTGCTGTGGTGGCGAAATACGGAGCGTATCCGCTTTTCCTTCCTGCCGGAGAAGGCACCCTATCAAGATCCGGGGAAGCACATTGGTTCCTTCCTGCGAGGAATCCCCATGTTTTTTGCGGTGGCGGTAATCAGTGCCGGAATATTAACAATTTTGTCCTGAGCGTGATATAGGGATGCCCGCATTGGGAAAAGGGTTCCCCAATGCGGGCGTTTCCTGCGTGTATTCGTCTTGGTTGCAGCGGCTCCCGTTATCTGGACACATAATACTGGGCCTGGGCGTTCCAAAGTTCATAGTATTTCCCGGTGGAATCTGAAAGGAGCTGGGGATGGGTGCCGTACTGGACAAGATGACCCTGATGGAACACGGCGATTTCGTCGCAGAAGCGGCAGGAGGAGAGCCGATGGGAGATATAGACGGCGGTTTTGTCTCCCACCATCTCATTGAACCGGGTGTAGATTTCGTATTCTGCCAGAGGATCCAGAGCAGCGGTGGGCTCGTCCAGCACCACAAAGGGGGCATCTTTATAAAGTGCCCGGGCCAGAGCCACCTTTTGCCCCTCACCTCCGGACAGGGTCACGCCGCTGGGTTCAAAGTTCTGATTGAGATAGGTGTCAAGGCCCTGGGGCAGCTCCTGGAGCCGCTGTTCAAATCCGGCCTGCCGCAGGCAGGAAAGCACCTTCTCCCGGTCATAGCTTCGGCTGGCGGCTACATTTTCACCCAGGGTAAAGGAAAACAGCTGAAAATCCTGGAACACCACAGAAAACAGGGACATATATTCGTCATAGTCATATTTCTGGATGTTGATGCCGTTGAGGAGAATTTCTCCCTCCGTAGGGTCATAGAGTCTGCAAAGTAGCTTAATCATGGTGGTTTTGCCGCTGCCGTTCATGCCTACCACCGCCAGCTTTGTGCCCAGTTTAAACCGAAAATTCAGATTTTTCAGGGCAAAATCCGGGCTGCTGGGGTATCGGTAGGATACATTTCGGAACTCCACCTCGTATTCATTATCCGTCCGTTTCTCCACAGGAATGGTGCCCATGTATTTTTGGTTAGGGATATCCAGAAAGTCATAGGTCACCTGAAGATAGTCCGCATTTTGCAGCAGCAGGGTCATGGTGGTAGAAAGGCTGCGGATGGACTGGGAAAACTGATGGATAGCCCCTACATACTGGACAAGATTTCCCACCGGGAAGGCGTGGCCCAGGGCTTTTAGGGCGGCAAAGGCATAGATGGTTCCAAAGTTTAAATAGCTGACCAATTGGGTGATTACCTTACAAAGGCCCCGTTCTCTGTCGATGAGCCGAAATGTCTGGCGGCTCAGGGCATAGTGCTGCTCCATGTTGTTTTTGAGGCTCTGATCCATGCCGTAAAGCCGAATATCCATGCCTGCTTTTAGTTGATCCGGCAGCCGGAATCCATAATAAATCCAGAGTCGGTTGCTTTTTTTGTAATACTCCATGGAGGTGTGGCTGTTTATGGTTTTCGCATAGCGGCTGGATGCCCGGACGGATACGAAAACCGTCCCTGCCATGATGCAAAGCACCGCCGCCGTGACCCAGGGGGCGTTCAGCCAGCTGAGAGGGGAGGGGACAGGGACCTTGGTCCGAAACAGGGTCACGGTCAGGGCAACGGAGGCGAAAATCCCGGTGAGAGCGGAGACCAGATCCCCAATCATAAAGAGGGGGGCGTTTAGCCCGAAATTGTTAAAATTGTCGTTCTGGTCGATCTGGGAACGTAGCTGGTGAACCTCTGAGCGTTCCACATCCTCATAGTCCATGGACAGCATTTTTTCGGCATAGAGATGCTCGGTTTTGTGCCAGTAGGGCCTTAGATGGGCTTGCTTCCGGTGTTCAAGCCACTTTGCAAGAAGCCCCAGCAGGAAGGTGATGCCGGCTCCGCAGGCGGCCCATAGCAGCAGCATCTCATTCCGCTGCTGCCCTGATAATTCGCTGAGAAACAGGGCAGAAAACCAGATCCCGGCGAAGGGCTTTAGGGCATCCACAAAGGAAGAAAGCACGTTATAAAGGAAAAAGGGCCGGTTGATTTGATACTGGATCATGAGGGCACGAATCGTTCGCTGCCACTTTTCTTTGTATGTAAGGTTTTGGCTAGTCATGCTGGATTCCTCCCGTCTCCTCCTGATAATACTGGCTCTGGAGGGAAAATAGCGCATAGTATTTGCCCTGCTGCTTAAGCATCCCCTGGTGGGTGCCCATCTCCGCAATGCGGCCTTCCTCCAGATAGAGAATTCGGTCACAGAATCGGGTGCTGGCCAGCCGGTGGGAAATGTATAGAGAGGTTCGCTCCTGGGTCATGTCCCGATATTTTAGATATAGCTGATGCTCTGCAATGGGGTCGAGGGCGGCGGTGGGCTCGTCCAGAATCACCATGGGGGCTTTTTTGTACAGGGCCCGGGCCAGCATAAGCCGCTGAGTCTCGCCCCCGGACAGCTCCACTGCATCCTCGTTCACATCCCGCACCAGAGGAGAATGAATGCCCCGAGGAAGAGCATCGATCTTCTCCGTCAGTCCCGCCATGGCGATACATTCCCGCAAGCGTGCTTCGTCCAACTCCTCCAGAGAAGCCCCGGAGATCACCTCAGCTATGGTCAGGGGGAGAATGCAGAAGTCCTGAAAAACGGTAGAAAAGAGCTTGTAGTATTCCTTTCGGTCAAATTCCCGTACATCCAGTCCGTTGCACAAAAACCGGCCCTCTGTGGGATCCAGCAGACCGCAAATCAGCTTCACCAGAGTGGTTTTTCCGGCTCCATTCAGCCCCACAATGGCCAGCTTTTCGCCGGGATGAATGGTAAGAGAAATGTCCCGGATGGTATCTGTTTCGGCCCCGGGGTAGCGATAGGAAACGTGCTCCAGAACGATGGAGAGGGGCTTGTTCAGATGGGGGTGGGCGGTGCAGCCCTGGCCATGGCGGAATAGATCCGGCTTTTCCAGCATGGCCCGGTAGTCACAGATCTGATTGCTGTGGTTCCTGAGCTGGGAAAGCTGGGTGGCAAGATCCAGAACCCAGGTGGAGAATCCACCAATGGCGGCAAAATATAGCACAAAATCCGATGGCATAAGGGTTCCGTCCAGCACCCTGTGGATCAGGTATACATAGGCGATGCCCTCTCTGCACAGGGTCAGCACCCCGTCCACCAGATCTGCCCGCCAAAGACTGCCCTCGTGCCGCAGTGACCAGCTTTCGCAGAGTCTGATGTTGATATCAAAGATATCCCGGAACCATCCTGTCATGGAAAACAGCCGAATGTCCTTGCCGTAGTGATAATCTCCCGCCTTGTCGTTCAGGTAATAGGGCCGGGAGGCGTAGCTGGTCCACTGGCCGCTTGCCTGAAATCGCTGATCCAGGGCCTGTTTTCTGACCCGATAGGAAAGCAGACCACAGCCCAGGGAAATCACCGGCAGCCACCAGCACAGTCTTAGCTGCATGGCCCCATAGGACACGGCCCCCAACAGGCTGCTGCAAAAGCCAATCAGGGCGGGCCAGATGGCCTCCAGGGCGGAATCGTTGTTTCCTGTGGTTTCGAATGCCTTCTTTTTCAGCTCCTGATATGGGGCGGAATCAAATTGCTCATAGTCCACCGTAAAGGCACGATGATAGGAAAGAAAACCAAACTTCATCCGGGTCAGTATCTGGAAGTTGTTGATATGGGCCTCGGTCCAGCCCTTTGCCGCCCCCAGCAGTCCCAGTGCTGCCGTGAAGAGAACCAGGATCACAAGCAGCTCACCCATAGAGCTGTTGCGCTCCAGACAGCCAAGAACGGATTTGGGGAGAAACATGGTCAAAAGCTCACTGAGCCAGAGCGCCAGAATATTTACCCCCATGTACAGGGGGAATGCTTTGCTCCACTGCCAGACATGGCGGAGCAGATAGCCCAGATTCTCGGGAAGGGAGTAACGGGGCTTTTCTTTTGGTGTGTTCATATTGGCACCTCCTTTTTCGGCTCTATCCTAGCACAGCATCCCGAAAAAATCAGTGCTCCTGCACGAACGGTTCCGGCAGGAGCACAAACGGTTATATGGGAAGTAAAATCTCCGTGGCAAAGACCCCTTCTTCGCTCTGCCGATTGACCCGGCCTCCGCACCGGGCGGTGATCCGATCAATCCGCATCAGGCCAAAGCCGTGGGACTGGCCCGATTTTGTGCTGAGATAGTCCCCACCCTTTCGCCGGAGGGGCGGGGCAGAGTTGGTAACAGAGAGATAAAACTGGTCCCGGTGAAGCCCCATGTAGAGCCGAATGAATCGGGCTTGAGGATCTTCGATTCTGAGACAGGCCTCCAGAGCGTTGTCCATCAGATTGCCGATGATGACACATAGCTCCAGAGGGGAGAGGGAAAGATTCTCCGGCACGGTGGCCTTGGCGTTGACGGGGATATTGTGGCTGGCGATCAGGTTCAGTTTGCTGTTTAAAATGGCATCCACCATTACGTTGCCGGTTTTCAGCACGGTATCCACTGTGGTAAGATCCTGGGCCAGCTCGCTGAGATAGGCATCTGCTGCTGCATAGCGGCCCTCGTCCAGATGGGCCTTTAAAACCTGTATGTGGTTTCGGTAGTCGTGCCGCCAGCCCCGAACCTGACGGTACATTTCGTTGACCTCCTCAATGTGCCGGTTCAACAGGTCGTTTTGGTAATTGGAGATCCGCTGATCCACCAGACGGATGACCCAGAATCGGATCAAAACCCCCGCCAAAATCAGCACCAGCAGACAAAGAAAAATCCATAGCAGGGTCATTGTTCCGCCTCCCTTCGGTAGAAACGGAAGAAGGCATTGGTGACCGCTCCGGCCATTCTCCGGGACAGGGGCACAGTGGAGCCGTCTGTCAGCAGGAGATCTGATTTCTGAATCTGACGAATTTTTGAAAGACTGACCAGATAGGAACGGTGACAGCGGCAAAACGCTCCGCCCAGCTCCGCTGCCAGACTGGATATGGTGCCCTGGGTCTCGTATGTGCCCTGGTGAGTGTGGAGATAGATGCTGTGGCCAAGCACCTCGGCATATAAAATGTTCTCTGTGGGGATTCGGGTGGGCAGTCCCTCCAGGGAAAGCAATATGGACGAGCCGCTTTTCTGGAGCCGCTGGACGGCTCGATCCAGCACCGGGAAAAGTACCTCCTCGGAGACAGGCTTCAGAAGATAGTGGAGTGCCTCCACATCATAGCCCTCTGCCATAAACTCGGAATACCCGGTGATAAAAATAATGGGGCAGAAGAATTGGCGCTTCCGCAGCTTTTTTGCCAGCTCCATACCGTTTTGCCCCGGCATTTCGATATCCAGAAGCAGAAGATCCCAGTTGCCGCCGTCTTCGCAGAAGCTCCAGAACTGTTCGGCGCTGGGAAAGGCATGGATGATAAGCTTGTGTCCCCGAAGTTCCTCCCAATGGGTAAGAAGCCTGGAGAGATATTCAATTTGAGAGGGGGCGTCCTCACAGAGGCAAAGGGACAAATCCATGGTATATCCTCCTTTACACATACCCATAGATGCCCCGGACGGAGACCTCTCCGGAGGACACGGTGGCGATCTGGCCATCGGTGTAGCGTACAATAAGCCCGCCGTCCGCATCAATGTCCAGGGCCCGGGCGTATCGGGTTTCACCGCCCCGGAGAATTTTGACTTCCTTACCCAGGGTGATGCAGTCCTGGCGGTATCGCCGGAGCCACAATTCTTTGTCACACAGGAGACCACTGCTCATCTGAGAGAGCCGCTTTACCAGGGCGGCGGCCAGAGGAGCAAGGGGAAGCTCCTGCCGGGTGGCCAGCCGGAGGCTGGTGGCAATATTCTGAAGCTCCTCCGGGAAATCTTCGGACTTTTGGTTTACATTGATGCCGATGCCCAGAATGATACTGTTGATTCGGTTGGCAGCAAAGTCTGCATCCATTTCGCAGAGAATGCCGGAGAGTTTTTTCTGATTCAGCACCAGATCATTGGTCCATTTGACCTTGGGACGCAGGCCACATGCGGTCTCTATGGTATCTGCGGCAGCCACGGCAGTCATGGCGGTGATATGTCCCGCCTCAATGGGGGCGCATTTTGGCCGCAGAAGCAGGGAAAAATAGAGCCCCTGACCCCGGGGGGAGGAAAAGCTGCGGCCCAAACGGCCCCGGCCTCCCGTCTGCTCCAGAGCCACAAGACAGGTGCCGGCGGGGGCACCCTCCTGGGCCATACGCTTTAAATGGCTGTTGGTGGAGTCTGTGCTGTCCACCACGTGCATCAGCGCTTGCCAGGGGTGATTCCCCAAAAGCGCACAAATTTCTTGCTGTAAGGTTGCTGCTTGTTCCACGAAAGTTCACCTCGTTTGTCAGTTTACCATGGTATTATAAAAACATCAAGAAAAAATATGAGAATGTAAAGGAAAAAAGCTTGACATTTCTGCGGGGGTGTAGTAGAATATAGCCTGTTAAGTCTAAAACCTTTACAGCAGGAGGATGTTATGGAGCTTAGTACCCTGAACCGTGCCCTGCTGTTTGACACCTATGGCGATATGCTGACGGAAAAGCAGCGGCTTTGCTTTGACCTCCGGTACAATCAGGATCTTTCCCTGGGAGAGATCGGTGAGCTGGAGGGCATCAGCCGCCAGGCTGTCCGGGACAATATTGTTCGCTCCGAGGCCCTGCTCCTCCAGATGGAGGAAAAAATCGGGGCCGTCCGGCGGCAGATGCAGATGGAGGCGGCAGAGATCGTCCTCCGGCAGGCCGCTCAGGAGGCCGAGGCTCTGGGTGAGCCGGGACGGGCCATCGCCAAGAAGATTTTGCAGGTACTTGAGACCGTGGAGGAGTGATTTTCATGGCCTTTGAAGGATTAACCGAAAAGCTGTCCGGTGCGTTTAAAAAGCTCCGCAGCAAGGGGCGGCTCACAGAAGCCGATGTGAAGGAGGCCATGCGAGAAATTCGCCTGGCCCTGCTGGAAGCCGATGTTAGCTATAAAGTGGTCAAGGATTTTGTGAAAAAGGTCACGGAGCGGGCCATTGGCAGCGACGTGCTGGAAAGCCTGACCCCCGCCCAGATGATCGTCAAGATCGTCAACGAAGAGCTGGTTGCCCTTATGGGCAGCGAGAATACAAAGATTCAGATCTCGTCCAAGCCACCCACAGTGGTTATGCTGGTGGGTCTCCAGGGTGCCGGTAAAACTACCAATGGTGCCAAGCTGGCCGGGCTGATGAAAAAAGACGGCAAGAACCCGCTGCTGGTGGCCTGTGACGTTTATCGTCCCGCTGCAATTAAACAGCTGGAGGTGGTAGGCGGTCAGCTGGGTATCCCCGTCTTCCAGATGGGCACTGCTAACCCGGTGGACATTGCCAAGGCTGCTGTCGAACATGCAAAAAAGAATGGCAACGACATGGTATTTTTGGATACCGCAGGTCGTCTCCATATTGATGAAAACCTGATGGAGGAGCTTTCCGCCATTAAGGCGGCGGTAAATCCCACAGAAATCCTGCTGGTGGTGGATGCCATGACCGGTCAGGATGCAGTGAATGCGGCCTCTGCCTTTAATGAACAGCTGGACATTGACGGCGTTATGCTTACCAAGCTGGACGGCGATGCCCGTGGCGGTGCGGCGCTGTCTGTCAAGGCGGTCACCGGTAAGCCTATCAAATTTGTGGGCAACGGCGAGAAGCTTGATAACATCGAGGCATTCCATCCCTCTCGAATGGCCTCCAGAATTCTGGGCATGGGCGATGTGCTGACCCTGATTGAGAAGGCCGAACAGGCTCTGGATCAGAAAAAGGCAGAGGAGCTGGAAAAGAAACTCCGGAAAAACCAGTTCACCCTTCAGGATTTCTACGACCAGATGGTTCAGCTGAAGAGCATGGGCTCTATGACGGACTTGCTGGCCATGATGCCCGGTATGAATGCGGGTGCACTGAAGGATATTAAGGTGGACGAGAAGGCCATGGCTCACACCGAGGCCATCATCCTGTCCATGACTCCCTATGAGCGGGAGAATCCGGGCTGCATCAACCACAGCCGGAAGCAGCGTATTTCCAAGGGCTGCGGCGTGAAGGTGGAGGAAATCAATAAACTGCTGAAACAGTTCGAGGCTATGCAGAAGATGATTAAGCAGTTCACCGGCCCCGGGGCCAACAAGAAGATGAAAAAGCTGCAAAAGGCCGGCCTCAAGTTTGGAGGCATGGGCGGCATGGGCGGCATGGGCGGCCTGGGCGGCAAGCGAGGCTTCTTCTAATTTGGTTCGTTCAAAGCGACAGCTTTACGATAGATTATTTTGAGATATGTTTATGGAGGTGAAACATCCATGGTTAAAATCAGACTGCGTAGAATGGGCGCCAAGAAGGCTCCTTTTTACAGAATCGTTGTTGCTGACTCCCGCAGCCCCCGTGATGGCCGCTGCATCGAGGAGATCGGTACCTACAATCCCATGACCGATCCCGCCACCGTCACTGTGGACGTGGAGAAGGCTCAGCAGTGGATCAAGAACGGTG